>JBCCJE010000651.1:0-3948 GCA_039027925.1 Bacteroidota bacterium | reverse complement strand
TGCGGCACCTTGGTAGAATTTAACAATACATTCACAAATTGTAAAAGTCCCAGAGGGACGGCATCTGCCTACCAAGTCGCCGGTAGGTATAACAACTAGGTGAGGTAGCCAAAGGTCAAATTGAATGATCTATAATCTTTTCATCCTTTCGGGATTAAGCGGACAAAGATGGTAGCTACACTCGCTCAATTTGATGAATCGTAAATATATTGTTATAACATTTAGAAAAAAGCGTGGCTGGGGTTACTTCAGGCAGCGTCAAAAATATTATTAAAACATGCACGACCCTAACCGGTATCTGATATCTTGAGTTATCTATCAACTAACCTGCATAGTTGCCCTTTCTTATTCGATCAGTATAATTTTGTAACAACAAATTTACGAGTGACTCTTCTGCTATTTGCTGCCTTTACTGAGATCACGTAGATTCCATTTTTCCAACCATTTCATAAAAGATCAAACATTTTCTATACTAAAAGCGAGAAGGATGTTTCAAACAAATCTTTCTAATAAATGTTAAAAAATAACTACTAATACAACAATATATTTACATTCATGCCCCACGAGAAATACATCCGCAAAGCCATCGCCCTCGCCCACCAAGCTATCCAAACAAAAGTAGGTGGCCCGTTCGGCGCCCTCATCGTCAAGGATGATCAGATTATCGGACAATCCTCCAATACCGTTTATCGAGATCACGATCCTACTGCCCACGCCGAGGTACAAGCCATTCGGGATGCCTGTAAAAATTTGGGACAACGCTCACTCGAAGGATGTATTTTGTACACCAGTTGCGAGCCTTGCCCGATGTGCTACGGTGCTGTTCATTACGCCAAAATTGAAAAAGTATATTATGCGGTAACGCACGAGACTGCCGACGAAATTGCGGGCTTCGGGGTGAAAGAAATCTACGAGAATTTAGCGAAGCCCATCGAAGCAAGACAACCTAAGCACGTTCAAGTTTTAGGAAACGAAGGACGAACGCCTTTTGAAACGTGGACGAAAAGAAAGTAAATTAAAGGTGACCACACCTAAAAGCCTATCGCTAGAAATGTATAGTGATATCTCCTGCCCTATACACTTTTTGATTGGAGACTGGACAAATAAATTCCAACATAAAAATATACACTCCCTGAGATAAAGCAATTCCATTGTACGATCCATCCCAAAGCTCATTCACATCGTCGGTACTAAAAACAACATTTCCCCACCGATTATACACCTGAAATTTATAATCCAAAAGTTCCAGATCAGCATTTACAAATATTTGTAAATCATCGTTGACCCCATCTCCGTTGGGGGTCAGGGCATTGGGCACACTAATCAATGTTTCAGGGCAAGTATTGGCCAGCTTAACTTCTGTGAATAGTACTTGCTCACATCCCGTTGATAAGTCTGTAATTATCACAGTATATTTAGTGTTGTTGGTTACTTGTACCCGAGGATTTGGACAATCCGCACAACTCAATCCGTCCGAAGGACTCCAACTGTAAGCATAGTAGGGTTCAACATTTTCAATAATCATGGGGGTAGGTTGCCCTAGCGTTTGGAGATGCACAGGTTTTAAGGTGGCTGATGGTATTTCATTTACGTACAAGAAAGCCTCGGACACAGCGGGCGGACAATGCGCTAGTTCGGTGGTCAAAGTATAAACCAAATCTTCTACTCCCACAACAGTAGGATGAGGCGAGTTAGGATCAGACAACCCCGACGGTGGATACCAACGGTAACTGTCCGCATAACCCACAGCGTGCAGTTGGGCAGTATCTCCTGTACAGACTTCATCGCCAATAGCTTCCACTTTAAAATCACTAATTACGTAGATTGTTAAGGAGTCTTTCAACGTACAAAGGTCGGCAGTAGCACTTAGGGTATAGTTAGTCGTATCCAACGGAGAAGCCACAGCGTGAATAGAGTCAGCAAATGCTAAATTACCTGCTGGTGTCCAAGAAAAAGTAAACTGTTCACGGGGCGTTCCGTTTAGAATTTCTCCTTGTAAAAAAATAGGGATTTCGTCACAGATGATTTGGTTTTCTCCTACTTCCAAATCTGATTGTAACATAACATTTACATTTGCAGTATCTAGCATAGTGCATCCCTCATCGGTCGTGATCGCTAAGGGATAAGCGGTAGAAACTGACGGAAAAGCCAGCGGCGTAAAACAATTGTTACAACTCAGGGTAGCACTATTTTCAAACTGCGGCTGATTACCCATCGTAACATTGAGTTGAACAGAATCTCCCTGACAGATAGTTCTATCCATCACCAAATCGGCTTGTTGGTCTAGCACCGAAATTTTAACCGAGTCAGAATTTACACATCCATCACTTGAGGTAATCGTCACGGTGTAGGTAGCATTTGATAGAGGATTAGCTATTGGATTAGGACAATTATAACAGCTTAGTCCAATATTATTATCCCACTCGAAGGAAGTGAGAGTGGCATCACTCGTCACCCATAGTTGTATAGAATCATTGATACAGATAGTAGTATCAGGATTTAAGGTAAGCGTAGGGGTTTCGTAAACGCCCACATCAATAGCTATTTGGGACTTCGTCTCGCAGCCCTCGGCGTTAATCGTTACAAAAGTATAGACAGTATTCACCGATGGTGAGGCAATGGGATTTAAACAATCAATACAACTTAGTGATGGATCATTTTCCCAATAGAAGGTCGTTCCCGTAAGATTTCCAGAAATATTTGCGAACAGTTCGGTACTATCCGAGTAGCACAAAATATCATTTCCAATTAGTTCTACCTCTGGCGAAGGATATACGATTATTTCTTGGGAGATGCTATCCGTACAACCAACGGCGGAAGTAACCACAAGCATCACTTGGTGCGTACCTGCCTCAAAAGTATGATTGGGATGTAACAAATTAGAAAAAGTGGAATCCCCAAAATCCCAATGTACACTTTCGATAACACCCACTTCGATGGATGATATATTGTTGAAATCAACATCCAATGGCGCACATCCTGAAGTCACAGAAGATTCAAAATTCACTAATGGGGTTTTACCAATGTTGATAAAATCTTCTCGTACAATGGTATCTGTACAAAACGTATTACTAGCAATTAAAGCAACATCGTATCCGCCTACCCCACTATAAGTAATTGTGGGATTAGGTAAGGTCGAAGTATCGGCGCTCCCTCCCGAAAAATTCCATTGATAAGTTTCTATAAATTCCAGAGGGGCAGTCACAGCAGAAAAGTCAACCGATTCAGATTCCGTGCAGATAATGTTATGGGAGGCTAAAATATCAATATTCAGATTGGTTGATCTGATTGTATCGGCTTTTTCGATTACCCGAACACATCCCGTTCCGTCGGAGATGGCTAACCTAGGTACGTAGTTTCCTACCGAATTGTAGGCGTAATGATGTTCGCCATTATTTCCCAACATGACATTTGAGTCAAGGGGTGAACCATCACCGTAGTCCCAAGTCATTTGTGCCGCATCAATATTTTCGGTGAAGAAAGTAACTTCTAAAGGAACACAACTGGTATCTATTTCAAAATGAAAATCGCCCGTGGGGCCATACAATTCTATCGCATTTTCTACCACAAAAGTATCTACACAATTAGCCGAAGGAGAGTAAGCGATCAGCGTAACATCGTAATTGCCGGGTTGAGCGTAAATGTGCGTGGGAGATTCTAAGGTCGAAAAACCACTAGCATCCCCGAAATCCCATTTGTAAGAAAAAACATTGGAAGACTGATTTTGAAAATTAACAAACATCGGCGGACAAGTCCCATAATTATTGTCTATCGTAAAATCAGCGAACGGATTAGTAATGTGTACACCCGCCGTGTAACAATAACTATCCGTACAACCAAATTGATCCGTTATCGTGACACATGGATAGTAGATGCCCTCCTGCTGATACTGATGGGTGGGCATGCTTTCGGTGGCAATGTTTCCATCCCCAAAATCCCAAAGGTAAG
>JBCCJE010000650.1:0-3957 GCA_039027925.1 Bacteroidota bacterium | reverse complement strand
GGGTGGAATACACGATCTTTTTCGTTTTATATTGAGTCCACCCCCTAGCCCCCGCCAGCGGAGGAGAGGCGTCTTGCAAACTCACAGATTTTCTGCAAAAAGCACAAGAAATTTGTGTACAAAACCATTCACCACTATTCTATGTGATAGTCCCCAAAATCCATTACAATCAGAAGAAATCAAAGACAAAACATCTCCTACCCTTCCTTGTTCAATGTTCCACTTGGAAAAAATTTCCAATCAGATTTTTACAAATTTATAAAATGCGTATTTATTGTTAGAAATTTGTTTGATCTTCAAAAAGTAGATACCTCGATCCAGTTGTTGGGTATTGATCTCTAGCGACGAACGATTGATTTTGTAAATATTGATTAAAGTACCCGCAGGACTGTACAATTCTAAATCAGCATCGGGAGGCAAATTTTGATTAAATCTCACGATGGCGTGATCCCTCACAGGATTGGGAATAACAGCGGTAATTGGTCTTTCTGATTCAATGATAACCGATACGATATCCGAGTAAGTATAAGTCCCATCAAAATCAATTTGCTTCAACCGATAATAAGTTTCGCCCGCTAATGTATTGTTATCTTTTAAAGTGTAGGATTGATAGTTGGTAGAATTTCCTTGTCCCGCTAATGCTCCTACGTAGCCATCGAACCGAATACCGTCAATACTCCTTTCTACTTCAAAGTGGCTATTGTCTTTTTCGGAGGCGGTAGCCCAAGTCAAGTGAACTTCTTCATCAATTACCTCCGCCTCAAAGTTGAGCAACTCGACGGGAAGTGGGTTAAAGCAATTACAAGGATCAGTAGTCCCCGTACTCAGCGTAAATACATTGTTACTAGATTCTACGGCGTATCCATCACCCGATATAAACCAAATGTTGAGGAAGTAAGTACCGGGAGCATTTACCAATTCTGGAATCTCCGTACCCAAGGGTAATTCTACCCCAGCATTGTTAAATATTTTTTGGAAAGTGATATCGGATATAAACCAAAATTCGCCCGGATTGCTCCGAATGAAGATATAGTCCTGTACGTAATAATTGAGATTGTCAAAATAGTTGGCGGGGTTATCACAACTACAAGGATCATTGATACTCGCTACGGTAGGATTGAGAATGGTGATTTGCTCGGTGGTGATAATACTACACGTACCGTTGTCCACCGTAAGTTCTATGTTATAAATTCCAGGAATAGAGTAGGTAAAAGAACAGTTGATCCCCGTACACTCTGGAACGCCGTCGCCATTCAAATCCCAACTGTAAGTACCATTGAAGGCGTAGTCCGCAGAAAAATCTAAAGTAGCCCCCACGTAGGCTTCTTCGGGGTTGTTGTTGATTTTGGCAGTAGGAGAACTACCAACCGAAATGGTAATAATATTAGATTCCGCAACGTACTGAACAAACCCCTGTCTGCGAGCACACCGTACGAAATACGTGGTGATACCGACGGCTGATGGTTGGTAGGTAGCTTGATTGTTGGTGCCACTAGCCTCTGACCAGTCATTGATAGGCATAGCTAAATTATTAGTGGTCATCCAAAGATATTGTATTGGCGTAGTACCGCCACCCGATGCGGGCGAAATACTCTGTAAGGGATCAGGCATTTCTCCGGGGCAAACCAATTGGTCGGAACTGATCTGCCCGCCATCGTTGGCATTTTGCCCGGATGAAGTGAGGACACTAGTCAAAAATATTGCGGTAAAAAAGAGTTTAATTAAAGCGCTACTTGCACATACTTTTGCATGCTCAGGTGAGGTAGGGATTTTCATAATTACGGTTTAAGATTGTTTAAATAAAGACCAATCCATTCATTTCGAGGAATTACTATCCTGAATTGGTTTCACTTTTTTGTGAAATTATTTCAAATTGTAAATGTTTTGTTGGATAATAAAAGGTATCTAGGAAAGATTTCTATTTTTGAGAAGAAGTAGGTCTAAATTTATTTTACTTTGATACGATAAATAGGTTGCGTTTTTTTCAAAAAAAAAGCAGTAGTGAATTGGTATTCACTACTGCCTATTGATGAGGGTCAATAAATCTTCAACTATTTATCACAGAAGAAGAAGTGATTGCCACACGTTTTCATAAAATGAATATCACAACCATTAGCTGCTTTAATTTTAAATGCTTCGAGATCTCTACCACTCGTGTTCAGCTTAGCGTAAACGGTTCTGTGTTTGGGACTGTATCCCATATTTCCGACAG
The DNA here is from genome assembly GCA_039027925.1 of Bacteroidota bacterium. Taxonomy (GTDB): domain Bacteria; phylum Bacteroidota; class Bacteroidia; order Chitinophagales; family Saprospiraceae; genus CAJQQY01. The sequence continues at coordinate 1,745 of JBCCJE010000650.1, read as the reverse complement.
TACCAACAGACACTCTGGCATTGCTGAATAAATTCGGTTTAGCATCCGCAAATCCATTGTTATATCCCATCGCCTTGAACATTCGATTGAGGAATCGTTTATCCCGAGCATTGCTATCGTAAGCTCGCTTTAGCTTGTTGTAAAAACCAGTAGGATCAAGACTGTGGCTATTTCCAAATTCAGGATTTGTACCTAACCTAGTTAATACCTTGGGAGTACCACTCGTAGGAATGTTGAAAATGATATTCTCCGATCCCGTGCAGTTACAGGTTGGATCGGGTACTGGTGCAGTAGTTACTTTATCCACAGTATCCACAGGCGTCTCGGTAGTGTCAGCAGGGATAATTGGTGGCGTAACTTTTTCGGTAGGTTTTTCTACTGGAGGAGGCGCAGAGGTCGTAGTACCAGTTTTGCCACATCCGTCACATCCTCTCAGTAAGAAGAATAACGGAATAAGCAGTAAGGGTAATAACCACCACCACTTAAATCCACTCGATGCAGCTTCGGAGGCCGTCTCAATGACGGGTGCAGCGGCTACTACTTTTTCGGCCGTTTTTTCAACAACCACCGGAGCCACTACCTCTTCTTCTACCTCAATTACTGGATCGGGTTCGTCAGTAACTAAAGCAGCTCCCGCAAAGGCAGCAGCAGCGGCAGCTCCCGCAAGGGGAATGAAGGCTGCCACATCTTCGGTTTCTAAGCAGCTTCTGCCTACCTCTCTGCCAGTATCATCTTTAAGAATGTGCAATTTGTATTTGCCCCGCTCAATCGTTTCGTACTGATCTGGATTATTTAAATTTTTTAGTGCACCAGATAGCTCCGAATCTCTTTTTTTGGCAGTTCGAAATCCTTCACTCCTCAATCTAACCGAACCGTCTTCTTTGTAAATAGCAAAATAATACTGTCCGTTTTCGTGTTTGAAAAATGCCACATTGTTGACCTTATCGTTGACCTTGTGACCTTCGTACTCCTTGCAAGGGAGGTAATCGTCTTCTACGTCAACTTCCGTTTCCACTACCTCTGGTTCTACTACTTCTTCGACAGTCACCGCAGCGGCAGCAAGGGCAGCGGCGGCAGTCGCAGTTTCCACTACGGGGATGGCAGCGGCAGCTTCTTCTTTCTCCAAACAACTTCTGCCTACTTCACGTCCCGTGTCATCTCTTAAAATATGGATTCGATATTTTCCTCGCTCAATCGTTTCGTACATGTCGGGATTGTTCAAGTTTTTCAAAACACCTGACAACTCCACGTCTCGATCTTTGGCAGTTCTAAAGCCTTCACTTCTCAATCTTACCGAACCATCTTCTTTGTACACCACGAAATAGAACTGTCCGTTTTCGTGTTTGAAAAATGCTACGTTGTTCACCTTGTCATTCACTTCGTGACCTTCGTACTCTTTACAAGCGAGGTAATCGTCTTCTACGTCAACTTCGGTTTCCACTACTTCTTCGGTAGTTACCGCAGCGGCGGCTACGGCAGCAGCGGCAGTTGCAGTTTCCACTACGGGAACGGCTACTGTTTCGGTCTCCAAACAACTTCTGCCTACCTCACGTCCCGTCTGATCTCTTAAAATATGGATTCGATATTTTCCTCGCTCAATCGTTTCGTACATATCGGCGTTGTTCAAGTTTTTCAAAACACCTGACAACTCCACGTCTCGGTCTTTGGCGGTTTTGAAGCCTTCACTTCTCAATCTGACCGAGCCATCTTCTTTGTACACCACGAAATAGAACTGCCCGTTTTCG
>JBCCJE010000649.1:0-3966 GCA_039027925.1 Bacteroidota bacterium | reverse complement strand
TTTAGAGTCGGTCAACAAATTTCCATTACTATCGTAAGCGATGCTTCGATCAATGGGCCCCGAACTAGAATTAAGATTGATTTGGGTAAGCCGATTCGTATTACCTTGGTATTGATAATATATCCAGTACCAATTGACCTAAAAATTGCCGACGACCACTTCCTTTTACGACAAAAATGCTTGCTTTAAACTTGGCAATAAGCTCTTGTAATTTTCTTTTGTTACTTTCATTTCACATAGATAACACTTTCTGGCTAATTATTTTTTTCGAGTTGCCTAATGCCGTCCCTTCTTTTGCCTTGACAGTTTTCTTACTGCCACAACTCGCAAAAACTACACATAATAAACCCAAAATGATAAACTGATTGAGCTTGCCCATTTCTGTTATTTTTTTTAAGTTAACCAAACATCACAACTCTCGAATCTTAATATTTCTAAACCATACCTGATCTCCGTGATCTTGTAGCGACAGGTGTCCTCGCTTGTACGTTCCAAAGGATTTCATATTCTTGAATTTGCTATTCGCTACCATGTCCTTCCATTTGTCGGTGTGCATTTCGTACTCCACTACTTTATGACCATTCATCCAATGTTCTACCTTGCCATTTTTGCTGATGAGTCGGATTTTATTCCATTGTCCTGCTGGCTTCGTAACAACGTATTTGCATTCAATCAAATCGTACAAATCTCCCGCTCGGTGGGTTGAGTATTTGGTATCGGGATGGCAGGTGTTGTCGAGAATTTGCATCTCGGGGCCAGTTTCCCAAACATTATTAAACTCCTCGGATTCAGCTACGTTAAACATAATCCCGCTATTGCCGCAAGCCCCAATTTTCCACTCCAGCGTAAACTCAAAATTTTCGTATGCCGCTTTGGTGATGATGTCTCCACCTTTACTGTTTTTAGAAAGTGCAGCCGCATCCAAGTGGATCGCCTCATCGTCAATGACCCAACCAGCACCAATCGTCTCTTTTTTAAAGTTTCTCCATTGGTCTATTTTTTTACCATCAAATAAAAGTTTCCAGCCTGCCGCTTTTTCAGCTTCCGTAAGTTGATTGTTACCTACTGCTGTTCTTGGATTTTGAGTAGAGAATCCAGGCTGTCCTGTTGGGATGGCGTTCATGGTGTACCACGCCTCAGTCGTCCACAGTTCGTGATCCAAAGCACTAACAAAATGGTTCTTTAACCTGACATACACTACCCTATTGGCTTGCATTTCGTCTAATGCTAAAAATACCTTTTTACGATCCTTAGAAACATTCACGGATTGAATATTTAAGTACTTTTCGTCCAACTTTGGACCTCCGTACTCTTTGGTAGGCTCGTATCTCCATTGCTTGATCTCGTAGTCATTTTTGTTCCAACCGTCGCCCATTTTAAGCGGCTCCGTAAATTCTATTTCCACACCATTGGACTTAGCCCTTACTGCTAGCATCTCAAATGTGGATGTATTGTTATACTTTAATCGTTGAACACCGTACCAGTTTTTGCCGGTCTGCGCCCAGTTGCCAGGATTACCGATACAACCTACGTACAGGGCACTATCTGGCCCGTAAATTATACGATTCACGCCGCCTTCTAGTCCTTGGATAAATCTAAAAACTGCTCCCTGATAGGCCCCGTCCACTTTTTCTACAAAAACTCTCTTCACGCCACCGTGGGTCACTTCACCGTGTATCATTTGCCCTTTGTAAATACCATCTTCTAATGCCATTGGGGTACTGGGCGAATTTCCAATTTCATCTTGCGGCAACCACACTACGGGAAGGTCTTCTTTCAGGTTAGCTGTACCTTCAAAATCCACCGAACGTGAACCGTACCAGCCTCCTTTTTTGACATGAACAATTTTACTGGAAGGCAACCAATCCCCCTGATTATCGGCAACAAAAAGTTCTCCGTCAATTCCGATTCCGATGCCATTAGGTGTTCGCAATCCGTGAGCAAGAAACTCTACCGAACCATCCTCCTTCGAAATTTTCACCACCTTACCCCTATCGGGAATTTGGGGATTCATACTAGCACCACCCGGCAGAATACCCGTAGCCAAGGTGACGTAGAAGTATCCCTCTTTATAAACCAGGCCAAACGCAAACTCGTGAAAGTTGGAGGATACCCGCCAATCTCTCGAGATGGTTTGATACTCATCAATCATGTCGTCTCCATCAAGATCCTTGAGTCGTGTCAGTTCTTGTTTTTGCAAAACGTAAATGTCACCGTCCACTACTTTGAGTCCCAGCGGCTCTGCCAACCCACTAGCGATTTCCTTAACCGACATTTTTTTAGGGTCGCCGCTCTGGACATTTTCTATAATGTAGATTCCGCCAGTCGCATCCCAAGTACTAACCACTAATCTTCCGTCGGGCAAAAAATCCATTCCACCTACTTTGGGTAAAAATTCGTTGGGGCGCGCCTGACTCAAATCATAACTAGGGTGTACTTCATTCAAAGCAAAGCGATCTCCCGGAATCCTAATATCATTGACGAATGGCAGTTGGTAGCCCTTAAATTTTTCCTGTGCAGCCTTGGTGTGGGATAGTGAACCAATGTCCAAATTTTTGAAGCCGACCGCACCTGGTGTTTTCCATTGAAAAATAATACTTTTCCCGCCGTAGCCCTGAAAAAATTTGATGTGAAGTTGGTGAAAACCTTTTTTCAACCCCACTCGACCGTCCTTGATATCTGCTCCGTGAAATCCATCATGGTTAATAATCTCTCGACCATTGATGAATAATTTTGAACCATCGTCACTCATCAATCTAAATGAATAAATACCATCCTCTGGAATATTCAGATAACCATCCGCTAGTAATCCGAAGTTGCTTTCTAACCCTCTGAAGTCAGCATCTAACAAAGTTAACGCAGGAGAGATACCTGCATACAATGGTTTTTTATTGAGCTTCAAGTCATCAACACTCGAGATGTCGTAATCGTATTGTTGGACTTGCACCATCAATCCCGGAAGCAATCCCTGATCGTCCTCGCGCTCTGGCACCAGGTAGTCTTCGGGGTTGATTGCTACGTTGGTGCCTTCGGTTTCGTTGCCTCCTTCCCGTAACGAAAGGATGTACTCGACCATTTGTTCGGCATCCGACTTAGAAGTATTTGGGTGGGCACTCATCAGTACTGCTCCCCAATTTCCAGAACCACCCTTGATGATCTTAGTACTCAGCGTCGAAATATTATCATCCGAGGCTTCGTACCGATTGGCTATCTGCACGTAGGAAGGACCAATGGTTTTTCTTACTGGATTATGGCAGGCTTTACAGTCGCTTTTATTAATCAGCCGCTGACCGAGTGGAATTTCTTGCACAACGGACTCCTCCCCTGATTTTCTATTGGCATTGGCGAGCATGGGTATTTTCACAAAATAAGCAGCTAACCGAGTAGTGCCCGAAGTGTTCAGTTCCAGATTTCCCTCCACGTCAATTGAAGAAACTTCTCCCTTCCGCCTTGGAGTTTCTTTGGTAACATTCCATTTTCCATTAGTCTTAATTTGGCCTTTCATGGCTACGGAATTTACCGTAATTTTAAGGTTGACCTTTGCGCCTTCTGGAACATTTTCCAAGGTAAAAATCCTTTCGAAACCGTGGAGGCCACTCTCCGAGCTCACGTACTCGGGACGCTCGTTGACCCGAATTTTATTTCCATTCTTTAGCTCCAAATCGTACATCAATTCCACACCTCCATCCGTCATTCGATGCCCCTTAAAGCTAGAAGCGGGTAGCTCGGTCACACCGCCCACATCAACTGACCAAGGATCTTTGATACCATTGACAATGTATCCATCTCCTAAGCTCACGGGCTGTGGTCCGTGGTAAGTATCATAGACAGCCCCCGTCAACTCTACGTTTCCGTTCCATACCTTGTACAGCGCACCGTTGTCCGCATGGTAGGCAGCCCAAAGGTTTTTATTCAAAGCGAGGGTAAGCATTCTGGGTTGCAGATCCAAAACGGATCTAAAAACCC
>JBCCJE010000648.1:0-3972 GCA_039027925.1 Bacteroidota bacterium | reverse complement strand
CACAGTTTTATATTTGTAAAGTAGCCTTACCAAAATAAAAAAAGATAACTCCAGTTTTTTGGAGTTACCTTTTTTTATAAATAGAGTGCACTCTTTCCTGAGATCTCAAAGATTTAGTAAACTTTGATGCAAACAAGGATAGTGGTTCAAATCCGTTTTGTGTATCAGACACCTTTGGGGTATCAGATACGTCAATTTCTAATTACTCATCTCCATCCTAATTTTCTCCTTAGCCGCATTTTCACTATGTAGATTTTTTCTGACGGTAAAATAAAACGTAGTTCCTGCCCCGTACTCCGACTCTACCCAGATTTTTCCTTTGTGCCGCTCCACTACTTTTTGGCAAAGGGAAAGTCCGATGCCCGTTCCTTCGTAAGCGGACTTGGCGTGGAGTCTTTGAAAAATCTCAAAGACTTTATGGACATTTTCTTTTTTGATACCGATTCCATTATCCGAAACGGAAAACTTCCAAAATCCATCGGGAGCATCCTGATGCGATTGGACGTGGATTTCGGGACAATCGCTTTTGTTGAATTTTATTCCGTTGTTGATGAGGTTGTAAAAAACCATTGCCAACTGATCCTTACCGCAAAAAATAGAAGGCATCTCCCCTACTTTCACTTTTACATTGCGCTCTTTAATTTTCTGCGAAAGATCCAATAATTTCATTTCGATCAAAGGGTTAAGATCAGCCATCTGTACCTCCATTTCTTTCCTTCCCGCTTTGGAATATTTTAAAAGGCTCTGAATTAAATTAGACATTCGCCCTACCCCATCAATAGCTATGTGGATGTATTCCTTAGCGGTATTATCCAATTTATCTTTATACTGTTTGCTCAGCAATTTCATAAAAGTACCTACGTTTCGAAGAGGTTCTTGCAGATCGTGCGAAGCCATGTAGGCAAATTGTTCGAGGTCTTTATTGGAGCGTTGTAGTTCTTGATTGTACTCTTTGAGCTTGTTGGTTCGCTTTTCTACGATGATCTCTAGCTCTTCGTTTCTGATTTTGATTTTTTGTAACAATACTTCTACTTCGTCTTTTTTATCTTCCAATTCTGCCGTTCGTTCAATGACCAATTGCTCCATGTGCTGCTCTCGTTTTTGGAGTTCTGCTTCTACGCGCTTGCGTTCTGCTATCTCATTATTCAGTTCGGTATTGTATCCCCGTAGGGTCAGGTTGCGCTCCCGAATCGTTTTGGTATAGTAGCTCGTCCCGAAGAAAATCAGTCCCACCAAAGAGAGCAGTAGCATCCCCTGAAACCACCAAGTTTCCCAAAAAGCTGGAAGCACTTTGATATCGAGAGTAACTTCCTCTGACCATACACCATCGTTGTTCGCGGATTTTACTTTAAAAATATAATCGTCTGCTTTCAGGTTGGTATAGACGGCATTAAGTTTTCTTGAGTCCGTGAGGTGCCAGTTTTCTTCGAATCCTTCTAGCTTGTAGGCGAACTGATTTTTAGTCGGGCGATTATAATTCAATCCCACAAAATTGATAGAAAGATGATAGTCACAATGTCGAAGTGATAAGTTTTTGGTATTTAAAGTACTGATGGTTTTAGTGCTGTCCGTTCCCATCACTTTGATACAAGTAATGTGAGTGACGGGTGGGACAGTATTCTTTTTGATGTGGTTGGGATGTACCCGCGTCACACCTCTCCTACTGCCAAAATAAATGTATCCCTTTTTATCTTGGTGAATAGAATTTTGCCGAAAAGTAAAATCTCCGATTCCGTCTATTTTTTCGTAGCTATTCACTTTTTTAGTTTCGGGATCAAACTGAAATATACCGTCCGTCGTACTAGCCCATAATTTTCCATCTGCCCCTAAGTCTAAACTTTCGATGTAAAATTTACTTGCATTTTCACTATAGTCATAAAATATGTGTTCGTCGTAGGCATAACCACACAGCCCCTGCGTAGTGCCGACGTAAAGGATGCCACCAACGTCCCTAAGCATCTTGATTCGATTGGAAATGATAGAGTGAGTTGGGTTGTTAGCATCGTGCTTGAAAACTTCAAAAGTGATGTTGCCTTCATTTTCAACAATACGATTGAGTCCATTAAAAGTAGCTACCCAAATTGTTCCCTGGATATCTTCATATACCTGATTGACAGAGTTGTCGCTCAGGCTTTGGGGGTTATTTTCTTCTTTTGCAAATTGTTGGTACTCCCCCGTTTTTTCATCCAACAAGAGTACGCCAGCTTCGGTCCCCACCCAAATTCTTCCCTTAGCATCTTTGATAATGGAAAATGTAATGATCTTATCTGGATGTCCATTTTTTTGGGCGGAAAAAGCAAAGGGATAATTTTTGACGGTCTTAGTAGCTATATCTAAAAAGGATAAACCATCCATAGACGCTATCATAAATTTCCCCGTAGCAAATTTAGCCAATTGAAAATACGTCTTGTTTTGCTTAAAATGTTTTTGGATAAAATTTTGGTGAATGAGTTTTTCTTCTTGGATGTGATAACACAAAACCCCATTTTCTTGGGTGGCTAACCAGACTTGATCACCACAAATACTGATGTCCAACAACTCCGTCTCTAGTCCCGTTTTTTTAGTAATATCCAAAACGGAAAACTGGTGCAAGTACCAATTATAAATACTGATACCACCAAACGTACTTATCCAGATGATGCCATTTTCATCTTCATAAATGGAGTTAAGAGAATTACTGGCAAGGGATTCCGAATTACCGGGACTGTAAAAATATTTTTGAAATGCTATTTGTGGCTTTGTGCCATTTTTAATCGCACTATCTAACGCTGGTAACTTTTCGGATTTTAAAATATTAAGACCATAGCTACACGTGATCCAAATATCATCATTACGATCTTGATAAATATCCGTAATGTTATTACTAGAAATATTGGATGGATTGACTCCGCTTATTTGAAAACCACGAAACGAAGGTTGCCAATCTTGATGACGAGGTGCATTCGAAGCGTGCGTAGGTAATTGCATCAGGTACAAACCATTTCCGTAAGTCCCGATCCAATACCGACCCTGATGATCTTGATAAATTTTCCAAATATTATGAGATCTTTCGGATATGTCAGGTACAAAATTTTTAAACTTCAACTGAGCAGGATAACGCTCACTATTCTCTAGAATCAAGTAAAGCCCTCCGCCCCAAGTACCTACCCATATCCATCCCCGATCATCTTCCGTGATACTCAAGATCGCTTTGGCTTTTAGTCCATACTCCTCGTCCGAAGGTGTATATGAAATAAAACGATCTTGTTCGGGATGATAAAGATTGAGACCATACTCTGTACCTACCCATATTCTTCCCTTACGATCTTGCATGATGGATAGGATTTCGTTATTGCTCAGGCTACTGGGATCGTCGGGATCGTGTAGATAGGTGATGATGGCCTCGGTTTTGGGATTGAGCCGTGAAACGCCACCGAGTGTAGTTCCAATCCAAAGATTACCTTCGTTATCTTTTATCATCGTCTTGATGGCGCTAGAGCTCAGCCCATCGGTGGATGTACCTTGGGCACGGTAGGTTTTTAACTGCTCGGGCGAATCGAACCGTGCCAAACCATCGCTGGTAGCTACCCACATAAAACCCAAATCATCCTTGATGACTTGATTGACATTATTACTCGGAAGTCCTTGTGAGGTGTTGATATTTCTGAATCTAATGGAGCTAGAAAAAGATTGACTCCTAGCTTCATTAACGGCAAAAATTGATATGATGAAAAGCCAGCCTATATAGTGTTTCATTCAATAAATAAGTTTTTTTTTACACTACTAGACATCAGACTCACGAGGTAAGAAATCATAAAACAAACCTATTTTCTTATCAAAACGCTGGACGTTTAGTAGTATAGTTTTTATTAACAATAGTCCGTGCAATTTTTGAATAAAGACTAGACCGAAAAAAAGAAAAGGTCGTAAGATTTAGTATTCACACAAAAATCTACGACCTATGTTAAGCACCACTACAGTACTTGGATTCAT
>JBCCJE010000647.1:0-3980 GCA_039027925.1 Bacteroidota bacterium | reverse complement strand
TTTTCGAATAGTCTATTTTATTTATTATTTTCATGCTACCAATCCTGATTACCCACGAAATAATTTTCCACATTCTTTAATTTTTTTAGAAAACAAATCTACGACATGAGGAACCTTAAAAATCTATGCCTATTGGTCATGTGCCTGCTATTGACCAACTTTTCTTTTGGACATTCAAGCAAATTTAATTTAGAAAAAACGGAAATATCTCCTCCTACGGTTGCAGGAGAGATCTCCATCTTATTTGCCTACACCACCAAGGCGGCAACGGAGGTAGGCGGGCCCAAAAAAATAAAACAAAATGCGGCCAACGGAATTCGACTGCTCAACGAAGCCTTGGCTAACAATGGAATTACGTATCGAGCGAAGATGATTCCGCAGTTTGTACACATTAAGGATAACAATACTAACACGGCTGATGTCATTACTGAATTTAATAAATCCGATGGAGATTATTGTGCGGTTCATAAGTACCGTAAGCAACTGCAAGCCGATATGGTTTGTTTGGTTTTTGAAGGAGGAAATACCAGTAAAGCCATGCTCGGAGGAGCAGTGATGGTCGTGACTGCCAAAGGGGCGTGGGACGGTTCGTATATTTTTCCACACGAGTTTGGACACGCTATGGGTTGCAAGCACGAAACGGGTTTTCGGGTGTATGATTTTGGTGCCAAACCTTATCCCTACCGAACGATTTCTGCCAACGGAGGCTACTCACTTCCGTATTTTTCCCAAAACAAATCAGTCACTCACACTACCAAAGATGGGGTGACGAAGGTGATAAAAATCGGAGACGCTAGTCACGACAACGCAGCGATCATCCGACAAAATGCGGCAGCCAAATCCCAACTAGGAGAAAACCTCCCCAACCTTCCTAACTGTCGTGGACGCTATCCCGCTGAACTGGTAAATCCCGATACTGAACCCAATCCTCCCGGAACGCTTACGCCTTTTGCGTTGCAAACTTTCCAATGGGACAAAGCGGGAAATGTGGATTTTAAATACGAGGCAAGCGTGGATTTTGCCAAAACTTATCCTAGTTATAAACTAAAGTATTACGACGAAAATGGACAACCCAATAATTGGCTAGGTTCGAGAAGTGGGTTCGTCAATCCCGGCAGACCCTACGATGCTTCCTTCCGAACCTTTCGTCCTGATAAAATCACTTCGGGGTCAAAAGCAGAATTGTGGATGCAGTTCGAAGACGGTGGAGAATACGAGTTGGTCGCATTTAGTATCATTGACGGCGAAACAAGGATTTTAAAAAATAAGCCCGAAGAAAACAATCCCGTAGGACCAGGCAGTAAAGAAATCACCAAGACGACGCCTCCCGATAAATTTACGCAGGGAGAAAATGTATGTGTAGATGGAAAAAAAGAAGGTAATATCCACAGCAAGCAGGAGCGTGGATTTTATTACGTCGCCTATACGGATAAAAGCGGAACGGAATCTATTCACTATTCCAGAATTTCTAATGGAAGTTGTTACAACGATAATTCGGGGGTGAGTGGAGCAAGCCCCAACGCCGTTTTGAAGATCGGGGATAAGGTCTGTATTCGAGGAAGAATTACGGGAGAAATCACCCAACTCTCGGGCACAGATTTATTTGCCGTAGGATACGGCTACGATAATATGTGGGCGATTGAATGGTTTAAAGCCAACGAAATTCAAAAAGGACATTGTCAAAGAGAACAAACGGGAAGCGGCTACATGGGCGCCAACGGTATGATCGAAAAAACGGGAAATAACAATGTAGTTACATCTCCCTTTAAGAAAGGAGATAAAGTGTGCATTGATGGAAGTTTTGGTGGCAATGTTACCAACGTACTGCGCGATCAAAATGTATCGGTAGCCTACATCGTGGGATCAAAGGCGAGTATGGATGTTTTTTCTCCCGATAGATTGACCAAGGGCGCTTGTCCTCCCGGTGGAAATAATGGCGCTGATCCTAGCCAAGCACCGAGTGTGAGTTGGAAGGGAAATACGCTTTATCCCGGTAATCGGCTAAACGCTAATGAGGGCTTGCAAAATGGCAGCTACACCGCCATCATGGAATACAATGGCAATTTTGTGCTATCCCAATTCGGTAATAACAAAGTGTGGTCAACGGAAACTTTTGACAAGGCGAGAAACGGATATTTGATTATGCAAGCTGACGGGAATCTTGTGTTATACGATGAGGGCAATGTGGCTTACTGGTCATCGCAGACGCATCCGTACTTCAACAAAAGGTACGCTAACTCCGAGTGGAAACCCGTAAAAGCAATGTTGGAAAATGGGAAAATAGTTCTCTACAATGGTTACGGAAAGCCAGTTTGGAACTCGGCGGCAGGCGATCTTTCGGGCAACGCAACGGCGAACAATTCGGGAACGCCTACCAATCAACTACCGAGTGGTTATGGTTCGATCAAGGATAACATTGAGTGTCAGGGTATCAGGTATTGTCGCGATTATAACAACACATTATTTATTTGGAAAAATAATCAATGGCAACCCTTGTACGGAAATATTGATACTTATGCTTGTCAATTTGTTCCCGGACAGGAGATGGCGGGACGACTGATTATTACGCAGGAGGGAACTAAGTTTGCTTACGATGGTATCAACGGGGCGGTGAGTACGGTAGGTAATGACAACAATAATGTCAATGGCAATAACAATAGGAATAGCAATAGCAATAACAATGGGAATGACAATAATTTCAATGGCAATAGCAATAACAATGGGAATAACAATAGAAATAGTGGTACAGTAGGAAATAGTAACAATCCTCCTCGGCAGTTGCCGGGTGGATACGGGCTGTATAAAGATACGATTGAGTGTCAGGGGATCAACTATTGTCGGAGTGATGATAATGCTTTGTTTGTTTGGAAAGATGGCAGGTGGCAGTATTTGTTCAACAATGTATCTACGTATTCGTGCAGATACACACCGGGGCAAGAGAGGAATGGAAAATTAATGATTACTCAGAGCGGGAAAAGGTATGCTTACGATGGTATCACGGATAGTAAAGTGCCTTCCAATTAGGGAGTAAGATTTAACACATTTCCAAAACTCAAAAAATGAAAAAACGATTTCAGATTTTTTGCTCGTGCGTATTTGTAAGTGTATTGTTATTTGGCTGCGGAAATACTCCCTCGAATTCCTCTAAGGGCTCGGAAGGATCGAATACCTCTGCAACTACTTCGGAGGACAAAAAAACGGAGCAACCTTACCAAGAGGAAGACATTCAAGAAAAAGTAGTTCCGCTCGAAGATAAAGTCCAAATCAGTTTTCCTGTACACGGGACTATCTTTGTGGACTCTAACATTATACTTACATCTGATCCTACTACTTTTAAAAGTCTAACGGAAGCAGGTATTGGATCACGAGAAATGTATGATCGGCGGGTTGATAACTGGATTACGGTAGATGCTTTTTTGTTTGAGGTCACTTACGATGATGGGCTACAATCCGAGGTAAGGGTCAACCCAGAATTCGAAACGGTGGAAGCCGCCAAAAAAGAAGCCCTCAAGTACGCTCGACGGATTGGACAATTACCTACTGCGCTCAGAAGAGATGTAAAATCCATCACTATCAATAAGGGTAAAGAATTATACGGCGGTGGCAATGAAGACATCCTTATTCATACGGGACAAACTTCTGAGTACGAAAGAGATGGTATCCTAGAGGAAACGCTAGTCCACGAAGCTACTCATACTTCCTTAGATGCCTACCACGCTTATAGTGAAAAATGGATAGATGCCCAGTTGGCTGATGGAAAATTTATTTCGAGTTACGCCGCAGATTATCCCACACGAGAAGATTTGGCAGAAACATTTTTGATGTACTTAGCAGTTAGGTATCGGGCGGATAGAATTGCTACAGGCCTGAAAGACTCCATCGTTGCCCAGATACCGGAGCGAATAAAATATTTGGATAGTTTGAAATTAGAGATGTATCCAATAATTCAAGAATAGCTTAGGAGGAAATATGAAAATAAA
>JBCCJE010000646.1:0-3991 GCA_039027925.1 Bacteroidota bacterium | reverse complement strand
GTTGCGGTGCTATTTATCAGTAGTACGGGGGGCAGAGCAACAGTTGCCGATGAAGGAAATACCGGTGCTCCCAATGATAATCAAAACAATAATCGAACCTGCCAAACCTGCCATAAGAACGGTAGCTTCGTAGTGACTCCCCAACTAGAAATTACTGATGCAAATGGTGTGGCAGTAACTGATAATCTGAACGGAGAAGACACCTACACTGTCAAACTTACTGTCAACTCCACGGATAATCCAGATGGATATGGCTTTCAGATAGTAGCACTCAATGCGGCTGATGGAATAGATGGCTCCCCCATCAATACTTGGATTGTTCCGAGTGGTGTCCCTAATGTTCAAGTGACTACGACGAGTAACGGGCGGCAATACGCTGAACAGAATGATTTGAGTTCCAGTAATGAATTTGTAATGGAATGGACTGCTCCTCCGAGTGGTGATGTTACTTTTTACTACGGTGCGAACGCAATGAACGGCAACGGAAACATTAATGGAGATAATGCCGTGATGGCAACAACTTCAATCTCCGTTACGCCAGTATCGGTTGCTGAATTGAAGCACAAGATGACTTTAGATATTGCTCCGAATCCCCTACGGGAAGTGCTTAACATATTTACAAATGCCCAAAAATCAGGAGACTACGATGTGATGTTGTTTGACCAAATTGGTAAAAAAGTTTTTACGGAAAAAATCAATATTCCGTCGGGGGAAAATATCTCGCGCCTTGAGATCGGTCAATTGCCCATGGGAATTTACAGCTTAGTCCTATCGGACGGCAAGGATTCTATTACCAAAAAAGTAATGAAACGCTGATGGTTACGCTAGTGCTTTCTGCGGCGTGGTGAAAAAATTTTCAACCCCGACTTTCCTAAACTTTTTCTAATTTTGCGCTGCTTTTGATTCTCCATTTTTCAAATAATAAAAAAATACATGTACACGACCGCAGCACAGCGAAAGCTAGTTGATTTATCCAAAAAATTTTTGAAAGAAGAAGTTAGCTCAACTGATATTGAAGATTTGCGGAAAGCACTCGTTTACCACGAGTGGAAATACTACATCCAAAACGATCCAGTAGTGAGTGATTTTGAGTACGACATGCTCTACAAAAAACTAGAAAAACTGGAGCAGCAAAATCCAGCACTCATCACCCCCAACTCTCCGACTCAGAGGGTATCCAATGATTTAATCGAAAATTTTAATTCCGTGGAGCACCTCGTCCCGATGCTATCACTCGACAATTCTTACAACGCCGAAGACCTCAAAGACTTTGATACTCAGATAAAAAAATTAACCAACCTGAGTGAAGAGGTTGATATCGAATACGTCGTAGAACCAAAATTTGACGGGGGAAGTATTGCATTGGTCTTCGAAAATGATCAACTTGTGAGGGCTGCCACCCGTGGCAACGGAACAAAAGGAGAAGAAATGACTCCCAACGCTAGAACCATGCGCTCCATTCCACTCAAAGCTAAATTTTCAGATCATCATATCCAAAAAGCTGAACTCCGAGGGGAGGTTGTCATTCGCAAAGATTTATTTCAAAAAATGAACGAAGAGCGAGAGACCCTAGGGTTGACACTTTTTGCTAATCCGAGAAATACCGCCTCGGGCGGACTACGGGTAAAAGATCCAAGAGAAACGGCGAAGAGAAATTTGGAGGCTTTTGTGTATCAAGTTGGATACGCCGTTGACGATGCGGGTAATGATGTTTTGCAGCAAATGCAAACCCACAACGAGTCTATTGATTTGTTGGGAAAATTGGGATTCAAAATTCCTACCGTTGAAAAAAAAGTTTGTAAAAATATTGAGGAGGTGATTGATTTCTGTGTGGGATGGGAAGCTAAGCGGGAAGGGTATAATTACGAAATTGACGGCATGGTAGTAAAAGTAAATAGCCTAGCCCTCCAAGAAAAATGTGGCTACACCAGCCATCATCCCCGTTGGGCGATTGCCTTTAAATTCAAGGCCAAACAAGCTACCTCCAAGCTACTAAACGTTGAATATCAGGTGGGAAAAATTGGCTCAGTCACTCCCGTAGCCAAACTAGAACCCGTTGCTTTGGCGGGTGTGACGGTTTCCTCGGTTTCCCTTCACAATGAGGATTTTATCACCAGCAAAGACATCCGAATAGGGGATACCGTTTTGGTGGAAAGAGCGGGGGATGTGATTCCTTACATCGTGAAGCCAATGGAAGATCTGCGAGATGGAAGTGAGGCCGTCATTGATTTTCCCAAAAACTGTCCCGTATGTACCACCCCCCTGATGAGACCCGAAAACGAAGCAGCTTGGCGGTGTCCTAATTATAGCTGCGAGGCGCAAATATTGCAGCGGATGATTTTTCATGTTTCTAAAGACGCAATGGATATTGATGGGTTTGGAAAATCGTACGTTGAACGTTTTTACGAAGAAGGCTGGTTGAAAAATATTGCCGACATTTATAATTTGGATTACGAAAGAATCGCAACGTTGGATGGCTTCGGGAAGCGATCATCCGCCAAGTTGAAAGCCGCCATTGACAAAGCGAAATCCAATCCCATTTACCGTATTTTACACAGCCTGTCTATTCATCATTTGGGTAAAAAAGTCTCTAAACTTTTGGCAGCCGAAATTCAAAAAGTACAAGATCTCCAACATTGGAAAGAAGAAAACTTTACGGAGATCAAAGATGTAGGCCCTAAAGTAGCCGAGAATGTCATGGCTTTTTTTGCTCAATCCGAAAACCTCAACATCTTGAACACGATGGAAGCCTACGGCGTCAATATGTTGCAAACCAAGGATGACATTCCCAAAGCCATTGCGGCGGATGCGCCGTTATCTGGAAAAACAATTTTGTTTACGGGAACACTCCAGAAGATGGGTAGAAAAGAAGCCCAACGAAGGGCGGAAGAAGCAGGTGCTAAAAATATTTCGGCCGTAAGTTCCAACCTCAATATTTTAGTGGTGGGGGAGAAAGCCGGGAGCAAATTGAAAAAAGCACAAGCCATTGGTACGGTAGAAATTTTAACCGAAGATGAATTTATAACATTAGTTTTACAATAATTTTTTTAACAATCCTTTCGAACATACTCTTAACCTTTTCAAACTTAAAAAATGAGAAATATCAAAATCCCTTATATTTTTTCCTTCCTCTTACTTGCATTTTTTTCTACCGCAACGGCACAACCGAAAGCTGCAGGAAACTTTATGAACGGAGAAGAAAATAATCTGACGCTCACCTGCGTCATGTCGGGCTGTGAGCAATCAGCACCGCTCTATTTATTCCAATTTGATGGTTATACTTTTTTACCATTTCAAACCGCCACCCCCGACGAAAACAATACTTTTACATTTAAAGTGCCTTTATCCGAAAATCAATTTTATTTTCTCGGACAAGCTCCTAACAATACCAAACCTATTATTTTAGGAAAAGAAAAAAATCTTACGCTGCAAGGAAATTGCAGTAACATCCGCAAGTCCGCCTTTGCCAATTCTCCTCTCAATGCCGACTACGAAACAGCCATCGGTCAGATCAGAGGCTATCAAGGCACTTCGAATATGCTCAACCGACAGTATGCACGCGCCCCCATCGGTTCTGAAAAGAAAGCGCAATTCTTGCAGCAGATGAAAGACAACGACAAAGCTCAAATGGAACTGCTCAACTCCATGAAAGCCAAGCATCCTTTTGTTGGCAAAATAGTAGCGACTAAGACTTACCTCAGCTACCCGAATAACAAAGGTAGCTACGACAACGAAGTCCAATATTATTTGGATCAAGTCTTTGCGCATTTGGATTTAAAAGACCCCGACTTGGACAGGATGCCCGCCATCTACGAAACTTTCCGTGACTACACCAATACCCTCGTAGCTATCCAAATGGATCGCTCGGCACTCAAAGGTGCGGTAGATAACATCCTCGGAAAAATGAACGCCAACAGTAAAGCGTATCGCTACGCTTTGGGGGCTATCATGCAAACGCTGAAAAGTAAAAACCACTCAGCGTTCATTGACT
>JBCCJE010000645.1:0-3993 GCA_039027925.1 Bacteroidota bacterium | reverse complement strand
TTTATGAAAAATCAATATATCAAATATTAAGCCTTTTTGGGATGGTATTTAGAGCTTAGGCGATATATGGGGTGAGGTAAAAAACGGTATTACAAAAATAACCCAAAAACATATTAATTATTGTAAATCAAGATACATTTTAAAGCCTACAACCACTTGTGAAATGTTTCTCTCTTGTACGCTAATTAATCATTCGCCTATATGGAGCACACTTCGATAAATCTCCAAAAAAGCCCTACCTACTGCTTCCTCGCTGTATAATTCAAGTGCCTTTGATTTAATCATTATTGAATCATAATTCTGGTGATCATCTATCATTTTATTCATGCTATCAAATAGCTCGTTCTCATCTCGCGGCGTAATCAATACTCCAAACGCTGTGGAGCTTACTATTTCAGCCACCCCTCCTACATCGGTAGAAATAATTGGCATGCCGCACATCTGCGCTTCGATTAATACACAGGGCAGATTTTCGAAATCGCTAAACAAGA
Organism: Bacteroidota bacterium; assembly: GCA_039027925.1. GTDB lineage: Bacteria > Bacteroidota > Bacteroidia > Chitinophagales > Saprospiraceae > CAJQQY01. The sequence goes on along the minus strand of JBCCJE010000645.1, from coordinate 3,502 downwards.
CGAAAACATCGTGCGCTCTGAGCGTGGTAGCTACTTCTGTCTCATCCATCTTTCCTTTTAATTCTACTACAGATGAAGGCACATTTAGTTCTTTCCTCAAGGCCTTAATCTCTTCGAGGTTACCGTCACCCGCAATGGTTACAGAAAAGTCGTTTCTTACCTCAGCCAATCTCTTTACCGTTTTTAATATTCCCCTGATATTTTTGACTGGGGCAAAACTCGAAATATGCAAAAATTTTAGTAACGGTTTTTTTCCTCGATTCCCCGTAGATTCGAATAAGGACGCATCTACCACATTTGGTATTTTTTTCAAATGTTGATTGGGTGCTATTTTTATTAAGTTAGCACCGAGTTCGTTTGATACTGGAAGTAAATAATCACAATTTTTTATGGTTGCTTTGATGAGTGGCTCTAGTAGTTTCGGGTATTTTTTTGAATTAAGGGGCGAGAATACAGTAGAATGCTCCGTAATCACATAAGGTATTTTTTTCCACAACTTTAAGAAAAGTGCAACGAACCCAGCGTCAATCATTACGTGGACATGTACTAAGTCTATTTTCCCAAATGTATTCTTCAAATATTTGAGTCCTTTGTAGTACCCCAGCAATTTATACACGTATTTAAGTATCCGAAAAGGCGCAGCATAATAGACGATTAAGTGTTTAACCCCTTCTTCCTCTCCTTCTACCAATTCAAAACTTCGGGTAAGCTGTGTATCCTCACAAACTGACAGCACTCTAAAGGATACCTGCTGCTTCTTTACACTTCGAGCGTGTTTAAAAATAAAGTTTCCATTGAATGGTAAAACTCTAGTTGGATACCAACTCGCCAAAAAAAGTATTTTGCTATTTTCAACACCAGACATAAATATTCCAAGATTACAAAACTGTACTTTATTTGATTTTCTGATTATTTACCAACCAAATCATACCTAGGTTATACAAGATCATCAAGGCTACTTCTACGAAGGTATAGTAATACAAGAATAGAAAAAAATCTTGCTCCCGATAGCTTATCCACAAAAAAAGGCTAATAAAAAAAGTCCTGAAAAAAGAGTTGACCAAATTAAAGTGTTGCTTACCCAAAACCACATAACCAGAACTCGTCGGACTGCTCATGAAATTAAAAAAACCCACTAGAGAAATGATAGTCGCAAATTTTCCAGCCAACTCCCATCCTTCTCCGAGAACAATTTGAAAAAGGAGTTCACCGTAAAAAAATAAAATCCCAAACGGAATAATAGCTAACGCAAAAAGAATTTTCCAAATCTGATAAAAAGATTTGGAGGTGAGCTGTTGCTTAAAAATTTTATCAGAAATGTCCTTGTAAAACACTTGCCCCACAGCGTAACCAATCAATGCTGAGGGAAGTAGGACAATGCGCATCGCCATAAAAAAAGATCCTGTTATTTTTTCCGTGAAGTACGCCGAAGCAACCAGAATAATGATCTGATAGGCAAGCACATCAAATATTTTTGCAGGTGTACTATATTTTATAAAGTTGAAATTTTTCCTAATCATAATCCCCATTTTTGGATTTTGTATCTGGAGTAGGGGCCTGATATTTTTTCTAAAAAAAAAAATTAAGCAAAGAAAAGAAACAACATTAGCCATAGTAATCGCTTGAATTAGACTGATGTAGTACTGCCCATAAAAAAACAGAATCGCTAAAAATAAATTAACTGCATTGAGTAAAATTTTTGATAGCGAAATTATCCTATATTCTTTTTCACTATTGAAAAAAAAAATTAGAATCTGATTACCCGCATTTGTAATCAAATAAACAAAGAGAAGTACCGTGAAAAAGAAATTGATAGCAGGATTAACGTAGTTCCCAAAACATAAAGTCAGCATCGAGACCATAGTTGCTATGATTAGTACTGAGAAGAATGCGGTTTTGGCTAATACTACTCTTTCTTTTAAATCTTGAGTTTTAACTATTGCCAAATCTAGCTGAAAAGTGGAAAAGGATAGTACAATCAGACCAATGGACAGAAAAACCGCTAGGGTGGCGAATGCTTCCGTTCCGTATAACCTCGAAAGGATCGGCAAGCCACCAACATTTATTAGTTGCGCCAAGAGTGTCCCAGCAAATAGCGTAGAGACATTTTTAAAAAATGTGCTGTTTATAACTTTGAACATTCAAAATATATTTCTTACTACCCCAACTCCTCTACAATCCTAACCGCCGTATTCCCCTTTCCGTACAAGTCTTTTTCGAAATCAAAACTTCTCCCTTTCACTTCCGCAAATACTCGTAGGATATTTCCCTTTATTCCAATCTTTGCCAAAAAATTTACTCCGTGTTCAATCAATTCTACCCACTCTGTTTCATCCCTCAAAGTAATACAAGGTTTATTAAAAAAGAAAGCCTCTTTTTGTAATCCTCCACTATCGGTCATGACCATAGCGCAATGTTGTAGCAAGTAAACCATTTCGAGATAACTCACGGGATCAACGATCTGGAAATGTGGTTGCAACTCATATTCCTGGATATATTTTTTGGTACGTGGATGAAGGGGAAGTATAATCGGAATCTCTCGATGAATGGTATTCAACTCATTGACAAGATTAGTCAGCCTTTGCCTGTCATTGGTATTTTCAGCTCGGTGGCAAGTAGCGATTATAAAATTTTTGGGAAGAGTAAAATTAGGTTTTCGGGATTTGTCTGCGTAAAAAAGAGCAGCATCGTACATCACATCTCCTACCTGAATAACTTTGCTATGAAGTTGGGCAAATCCTTCGTTACGTAAATTTTTTACCGCAGTTGTAGTGGGGCAAAACAAAATATTACTTATACGATCTGTCAAAATTCGGTTGATCTCTTCGGGCATTTTCGTGTTGAACGAACGAAGTCCCGCCTCTACGTGCGCTAGTGGAATATGCAATTTAGATGCCGCCAACGCACCCGCTAAGGTAGAATTAGTATCTCCATAAACCAATACCCAGTCTGGTTTTTCTTTTAAAAGAATACCTTCGATACCTTCCAGCATTCTCCCCGTCATTGCCCCGTGAGATAAGTTATTGATATTAAGGTTGTGATGAGGTAGCGGAATGTGCATTTCGTCGAAGAAAATAGCACTCATATTTTTATCATAATGTTGCCCAGTATGAACAATCACTTCCTCCACGTCTGTAAAATTCGCCACCGCTCGACTAACGGCTGCTGCTTTTATGAACTGAGGACGCGCACCTACTATCGTTAGTATTTTCATTTTTATATTAAGTTTAGCTCTATCACAAAGTCGCCTCAGTCCACGGTAATTTTCAAATAGAAATCGAAAGATGAGCGTACCTACCCACTACGAAATACATTTGCGCTGATACGTCTCCAAACACTTATCTTTTCTCTTTTTTATCTAAGGCAATAGGAAAGAATAAATCATCCAATTTGGCTGCTTCTTTTTTCTTCATAAAAAAATCTAGGCGTAGAAGGACTATGCTACGATTTTTTTATATTGAAAAAAGAAGAAATAATCGACCCAAATTGAACAATTTATTTT
>JBCCJE010000644.1:0-4008 GCA_039027925.1 Bacteroidota bacterium | reverse complement strand
AGTCGTTTTTATCTTTTTTGCAACTAACAAGCGTAACTAAAATGCAAAATAAAACGAAGGATATGCGATTCATTTTTGATAGGTGTTTAAATGTTTTAAATTCTTATTTTTAAAAAATAACCAGTGGAGGGAATAAGGTAGAGGAGATCGTACTGAACGATTCGCTAAGCGGTAAATCAAGAAACAAACCAAATGCGCCGTTCCATTTTTTGGAGGGGAAAACCCTTATAAAATAAGGATTCTTGGTAGTTGGGCAATGAATCGTCAGCGTAAATTTTTATATCAAAAAGAAAAAATAATCTCAAAATGATTCATTTGAGTTTTCGGTTTTCTTTTTCCTTAGCCCGCTTGGCTTTCCAATTTTGGAGGGTCATATTTTTACCAAGCCAGCGCTGTTGGGTCATTTCTCTTTTTTCAAACAATGTATTTACATCGCTTACTTTGATCTCTTGGTATCCCGTTTTTTGGATGTCCATAAAATCGTGAAACCTGAGAGCAATGTGGTTATCGGCCCTGACGAATCCGTAAACGTACTCCAGATTGAGGTGTTTGAAAAAGAAATTAAGTGCATGATAAATAAGATGGATAGATTTGCCTTTACCAAAAAGATCAGGACTCAGGTAGAAGCCCCACTCGGTGTGAGATGCTTCGAAATTGGTAAAATTGATAACGCCCAAATGCGTACCCTCCTCCATCACCATCCAGTAAAATTGATTATTTTTTTGGGGTAAATTCTCCAAAAATTGATAATGATTTTCCCGTGGTATCACTTCGGGATTATACATCCATTTCCGGATATCAGGATGATTGCGCCATTTCCACAAGGTGGCAGCCTCTTCGGCATTCGCTTCACAAAAACTGCGGAACTGTACATTTCCCATCCGAAAAGATTGGTGTAAAAAATGCTGCGTCGGGATGTCCTTGATCGCAGCTTCAACTTCGTTATGGTCATTAGTAGGTTTCATTATATTCGATTTTTAAAAAATCCGAGAATTGATCGGTTGATTTTTTTTGGTATAAAAAATATTTCTTGGTGTCAATTGGTACCTGCTGGTAGGATGTCCCCAAAGTATTCATTGGTTCGGTGGTCATCAAATAATCTCTATTCAAATCCGAGGTATCAATGCTTACGCTCTGGTAGCGCATTAAATATCCAGAAATATACATATCATATACGGAAGAAGAAATAACTTGATGAGTCCCCACTTGCTCTCCGATGAGTAGGGCATCGTGGATGGTACTAGCATCTCGCTGATTTGATTTTTGAAAACCTGTGATAACCAGACCAATACCCAAAATGATGACTGACAGGCTTCCCATCTCCAAAGTTCGCCGTAGCCAATTGGTTTTATTTAAAATGTGTTGGATAAAAAAATCAAAATACGATGCAGCTAACATCCCGAAGCCGATGGCAAAATAAGGTAGCGATGGAATCAAGTAGGGTAGGGCTTGACGGGGAGAAATCATTAGCGGAAAAGAAGCAGTAACACCAACCAGCAAGCATACCCAAGCTAGTTTTTGGTGACTGTCCGCAGCGAGTGGAGTTGTTGAGCGACTGATTTTTCGAATGATTATTAGTGTCATCCATCCCAAAATCATGGGTGATAAAGTGAACGCCAACTGTCCGATGATAAAAAAACGATTGTCCTGATAATAGTACAATCGCCGTGCACCGGTCAAACTCGCTAGTACCTGAACATCCAAATAAATCTGGGTACTTGCCCAAGCATCGGGTACGGCTAAAAAAAGGACTAGGAAAAATACGATGACCGTACCAAAGACGATCATGGTTTTTAGAAGCATCTCACGTACAAAATTTCGCCTACTTAAAATCAACCAAAAGCATCCGATAGTCGCTAGTGGAAATAAGGCAACCAATCCTTTACTCAGTATGCCTAAGCAAGTGGCAAGTCCTGCGAGTACCAAGTAGCCCTTCTTTTTTTCCTGATTTTCTTTTAGACAAAAATAAACAGCTAGTAGGCAAAAAATAGAAACGGGGGTATCCAGTAAATTGCCTGGCTGATATAAATAGGTGACTACATTAAACTGCCAAAATAGAATAGGCAGAAACCAATAATTCCTGAATGGATGAGATTGGGGAAATATTTTTTTCCAGATCAAAAAAATGAGCCTACCCGTAATGAGGTACTGCGTACCACTAAAAATTCGCTCCGTCCAAAAGCTGTCTCCGAGGATTTTAAAAAAGAAGGCTTGTAACCAAAATACAAATCCCGGATGCTCGTGGAAACTCGAAAAAATCGTTGACGAAAATTGTGGAAACCAAAAGCTGCCGTTTCCTTCGGCTAAGTTGCGCGCAATCACGGCGTACCAAACGCCATCAATAAACATGCTTTTTTCTAAAAGCTCGGCAAAGAAGAGGACAAGCGAGCATCCAATAACAAGATAAATCCAAATTCGGTTTTTTGTAAAATTATCTGTTTGCATGGGTAATAAATTGCTTGGTTCTTTACCTTTTTACGGTGATGAAACCAGAAAAATCTTTTGATTCTCCTGCGATTTTGAGCACGTAAAAGTACGTACCTTCTGGTAGGGCACTTCCGTTGGTTTGGAGGATGCCGTTCCAATTATTGAGATAAGGACTTGCCTTAAAGACGGTATGCCCGAATCTATTGAATATCACAATCTCACTGTCCAAGTCGGGATTTTGCTCCAAAGCGGGTACGATAAAATTATCGTTCACGCCGTCACCGTTTGGCGAAATGGCGTTGGGAATTTGTTGTATCTCATCAGTGGTTGGATCAATCTGAAGACTAACCGTTGCGGTAGTTTTTCTTTGTGGATTAAAGATGTTCGTTAGGGCATATTCAAAAGTAACGACACCGTAAAATCCCGGCGGAATGCTGTACTTGATCGTTCCGTCGTCGAGGTTGTAGAGGATGCCTACATCGGGTTCATTCAATATGGTGATTTCCCAATCATCAAGCCCAGAAAGCACATCATTTTCTACTACATCAAAGATCAACGTGGTGGTGTTGTCTGGAAAAGTAAATTGATCGTCCCTTGCCAAAGGCGTTATTTTTGTCAATTCTTCTAGGTCAATCACATCTTCCAGCTTGACGTTAAAATTGGCAGTACGTAGTACCATTTCGGGATAATGTCTGTTGGTGATTTCGCATTTGTACTTGCCCGATTGTGCCGTCGTGATAGCTGGTATTTTTATAAATGGTTCGTTGGGGGCTGCTATTTTTTCACCATCTAAAAACCACGTGTATTGATTGTCGGGAGATGGCATTTTTTCTAAGTCAATAATCAGGCTATCCCCCGACGAAGCATAAATTAACGAATCGTGGGTACTCCACCGCTGATGCGCATAAGTTTCGGGACCTCCGAGGTAAGCCCTGTTTTTGTCTAGCTCCCGAAAGTTTAGCTGATTTCCGTTGAGTAAAATGTAGTTCAAGTTGAGTTTATCCGATAACTTTGAGCACGACGTAAATTTATTGTTGGAAAGCAGTAATGATTCTAGCAAGTCTGAGTTTTTGAATGAGGAGATCGTACCCGTAAGTTTATTGTTGGAAAAGTTGATTTGCCGCAATGCTTTCATTTTCTTAAAAGAAGGGAGTGCGCCTTCCAAGCTATTACTGGACAAATTGATGTGCTGGAGGTTTTTCAAATGCCTTAATTTGGGTATTTGACCCGTCAGTTTATTTTGAGCAAAAGATATTGAAATCAACTCGGAAGTGTAGGTAAAGTGAGGTAAAGTACCTTCTAATAAATTGTGGGCAGCATAAATTCTTTTCAATTGGGGCGTATGCGAAAAACTGGGTATCTCACCTGATAATTGGTTATAATTCAGATAAAGATTGGTCAGCTTAGGCGACTTTTTGAAGTTGGGAATATTGCCCTTTAGATGATTGAACTCTAGCTCTAGGGAGACAATATTATTTAGTCTATCAAAAGTAGGGATGCTACCTGTAAGTTGATTGTTAGAAAGTTGGAGCGTAAGCAGGTATCTTAAATGCGTAAAATCGGGTATGGTATCTTTTAATT
>JBCCJE010000643.1:0-4008 GCA_039027925.1 Bacteroidota bacterium | reverse complement strand
GTTGGAAGTAAAGTTCGTAGGTACCAAATTCATTTTGCAGAACAATATCTTTTGGGACTTCGAGTAGGTCCAGTTGATTCGGAATACGGAGTGTAATCAACTGTTCGCTCGGTGTGAGGTCAAATAAATCGCCCAAGGCTAAATTGTTGTACGAACTTCGCTCAATAATGCTGTACGCGTGGTGATGGGATATAAAATCGGCAGTTGCAGAATTTGAAAATCACTTACTTTTTCCAAGTGATAGTAAGCCTTCACATTGAGGTGCGCTTGTAAGGTGGTATCTATTTTTCTTAGATTTTCGAAAGAAAAATTTTCTAGTTTTAAATAATCAAAATCAGCAGAGGCAAGATTCTCTGTCAAAAACAATTGCTGATCTTTAATTGTAGTTTTATTGTTAAGTTTTTCTCGCCAATGTCCCGCCTTCACTCCTTGAGTATTCATTTTGATGGTTAGCTCCAGATTTCTATCACCGACTACGGCAGCTTCAGTTTTTATTTTTAACAAGTTCTTGGAAGTATCCAATTCGTCGTTGGGCAATCGAAAGATCATATTTTCTCTCGGTCGGATTTTTAAAGCCCATTGTCCGTGGTTAAACCCCGGAAGCACATCGCTCGGAAAATAATCCGTAGTCAAATCCAAGTACTTCACTTGCTCGCCGTGAATTTTGTAACCAACGATCACGTGGTCAAATGCCAAAACGGATGGACGGATTTCTTTTTGCGTATAGTTTTTCGTTCTCACCAAAACGTAAAAGGACTCAATCCCCACTTCCCGCAGCATCGCAATCATCAGGGAGGAAACATCTTTGCAATCGCCAATTCTGCTGCAAATGGTCTGCGCAGGTTTTTTGGGCGTGTAGTTGGCATTGAGGAAAGCGACGTGTGAGTAGGTGATCTCCTGCGTCAAGTATTGGTAGATCGCTTCAACTTTTTCTTGATCGGTCATTCGATCATCAACAATTTCAGCTAGGCGATTTTTTACTTCGTAGTTGGCTTCCAGTCTTCGGTAGGTTTTCCGATGGTACCATTTCACTACCTTCTGCCAATCTTCTTGTGTGGACAACATAATCCACGCAAACTTATCCATATCATCAAGTACCGCTTCTTCGTGTTGGTTTTTGGGGGTTCTGGTATTTTCCCAAGTAAATATTTTCACTTGATCCTTGTACTGAATATTGGGTGTGCATTCAATGCGATTGCAGATGTAATTTAATTGTTTTTGCTGAGGCACTATCAACTCGAACACGCTTTTGTAAATGGGAATTTCCATAGATAACCACGCCATGTGGTACATTTCATTCGGTATTTCTCTCGTCATATCACCATTGGAAAATCCCTCAATTTGAATCAAGTCACCGGGTTGGAGATTTTGAAAAACTACCAAATTCCAATTGCGAGCGGGCGTCACCTCCGAGCCATCGGGCTTGATGACTTTGACGATTCCTATTTCTCCCAAAAAACTAAAATCGGCTTCCGTCCAATAATTAGCGCCCGCCGAGTTAAGGATTTTGATCCATAATTTTTGGGCATATTTTAGCCGATTCGTTGGCGTTAGTTCTGCTTGGATGTTGTACATCAAAATAACGGATTCGTCATTTTGATAATATTTTTTCCAAGAAATATCTTGTTGTAATTGTTTTGTTGTAAAATTTTGGAAGTGAGTACGATGAGGAATGGCTGGCTCGATGGTGTTAATTTTTTTCTGAATTCTTTTGAGTACAAAATTACCTTTCAGGGTAGTCCTATCTAGTTTTCTAGCATTTTTAAAGTATCGCAAAGCGGAGATCGTATCTTTTTTTTCCAAATAAATATCACCCATTTTCTCAATCGTTCGGGCGTGGTAAGGATGAATTTTTAGAGCTTGCTGATAATTGTGCAGGGCTAAGTCCAATTGATCTTTTTCAAACAGATAGGCCGCTTTTTCCTTTAGGTAATAAGTACGGTAGGGGTATTTTTCAATCAACTCATCGTAGAGTTTGATTACTTTTTTGTGGTTTTTATTTTTTTTGTAAAAAGCAATAACGCTCAGTAAATCGTAAGCATCAAAATATTTTTTCATTCTTTCGATAGCCCATAGTCCCTCCGCCTCCACGTCGGGCGAAACAAAATCTTGATCTTCGGCCCGATTTATCTGATTGGTCAAAAATTTCAGCAGTAGATCCTTGTACTCTGGCAGCGGGTATTTTGCCAAAAAAGTTCTGACGTACGCTTTCTTTTCTTCCTCCTTTCCGTTCTCTGATAGCCACGATAAGTACGCAATAAGTGCTTCCTTATGCGTAGGTGTAAAATGTAGCATCTGCCTAACTTTGGAATGAAAACTAGCCACTTCGTTGCGTCGGTCTATTCGTTGGAGTTCGCTTATGAGTGTAGCTAGGATTGGCGTTTGGTACAAGTCCAAATCACTTAACAATGCTTCTGCTTGCCCCCCTTTACCATTGACGGCCAGCAACTTAGCTAGTAAATATTTAAAATAAATCTGGTCAGTACGGGTGGTAGTAAGCGGAAAAAAATACGCTTCCCCCTGCTCACTCAGCTCCATGAGCAAATACATTTTGGCGAGCAGATAATAATTTTTGAGTGCTTTGGGTTGGCTTTTTATTTTTTCTTTGAACACGTTGATCCATTGTTGCTCGATCAATTTTGGATCATACGTTCTAGTTTTATTTTTACCAAAAAAACTACTCTTCAGGTCAGGGATCACTTTTCCTTCAGTATCCGTAATCCGCAGCGCAAATCCTGCGGACTGACTACCACGAGCCGTGTATGTCTTGTTATTAAACCGCCCGTCGCTGAACCTTTCGATCATTTGGAAAGAAATATCCCCCTCGTCAAATTGATCGTTAAAACTCAAATACAAATTGCTGCTGCTCGCTTCCTCAATGTAGGTGGATACTTTTAAGAGTATTCGGTGCATCCCTTTTTTCATGGGAATCTCTAAGATTTCGTTATCCCAGCGGTACTTGATATTGGAGTTTTTATCAAAAATCAAATCATCGTCGAGCCAAATTTTGGTGGGCGTAGTTCGAGCTACTCGGAGCTGAACGATTTGGTCTTTTGGAAGCGTGATAAAGGTGTTGGCGTAGTAAGTGCCATTACGCATATACGCTAAATTTTCATTAAAGAAAACTTCCCCGTTAGGACTTCGATCACGTCGCTGCACCCACTTCATCTCCAACCCATTTTCGTTGGTGTAGATTCTATGTTTTTTAAAACTTTCTATTTCGAGGGGTTGTGCCTCGATGTGACCACTGCCCGAAACATTATCGAATGCTCCGATGACACTCCAATTCAAATCCTGCGTTACGGACTGGACAGTAGCCAAACTTTTAGAAAATGACTTCCTAAAAAACAACGAATCAGCGTAAGCCAAGGTAGGTTGTACGAGCAAGGCAGGATCAAGGTCTCGTTGAATAATTTCTTCGGGATGCCCTTGGTAGAGATGACCAAAGAGGGCTAAGTATTCATTGCGCCAAGTACCCCGAATAAGTTGGTTGATGTACTTTTTGTAGTTCAGATGATCTTGCTTTACCTCCGCCAAAAAGATCATCCCAACAAGGGCATCTTCGTCGTTCGGATGCTCCGATAATTTTCTGGAAAAGGCTTGCTCGGCTTGGATGAATTGATTTTGTGAAATATGATCCCAACCCACCGATTGACCCGTGGCAATAGAACTGTACAACGTAATCATAGCCCAAAGTGCTATGTACATGGGATTTCGCATAGTGCAATGTTTGTTTGGGAAAATTACTTTTCCGCCAGTAAATTTAATCTAAGAATGGATTCTCGAAGATGTCTAAGGGGCAGCGATGATTGGTTCTGATTCACAGATTTTTCATGCTCCTTTTTTGCATTAAGTTTACGAGTCAGCAGGACGCCTTTCCCCCGCTGGCGGGGGCTAGGGGGTGGAATACATAATTTTTTTTATTTGATTGTTTATTCCACCCCCCGACCCCCGCCAGCGGGGGAGAAGCGTCCTGCAAGCTCGCAGACGGTGTGCAAAATTTAGCAG
>JBCCJE010000642.1:0-4009 GCA_039027925.1 Bacteroidota bacterium | reverse complement strand
CTAAATCGGAAGGAAAACTCACCATCATCGGCGTTGGAGGAATCGCTACCCCGGAAGATGCCATCGAAAAACTTAAAGCGGGGGCTTCATTGATTCAGGTTTATACAGGGATGATTTACGAAGGGCCTTACATGGTCAAAAGAATCAACCAAGCTATCATAAAAAACAAGGTATTTGCGTGAAGGAAAAATTAAGCCTGCCCCGAAACCTTGGGGGATTGTGAATGGTAGTTGCTTCGGAAATTTAGAAAACGAAAACTAGCCCGACCGTTCGGCAAGCCTTTAATTACTCTAAAATATGACAACTTTTCGGCATCTTTTTTGACGACAAAATTGTGAGTAATTATAAGTTGAATGCCACCTCCCTTTCGGTAAAATATCCCTCCTATCCTAGTTTTCTAATCAAAACATTTATCGAAAAAACTAAGATCTATTGTTGAGCAATAGGTATCCAGGTGATCCGTACATTGGATAATCTGTATCTGATGCTCGTTTCGCTTCTATCGGTATTCACTTTTAAATTTAAAATCTATGTTACTCGTTTCATTTATTTTTTCTCTAATCATTTTTAATCTATTCAGCGTGGTAACAGATAAAAGTACACCTTACTACAAGGATATTCGTTTTTGGCTCATCGTCATTTCTTTGGTTGTGCTAGTAGTCATGACAGTAGAAGGTTATCCTATTCAGTAGAATTTATAATTTGCCCCAACGAAAAAAATCCTGTTATTCGATATGGAAGTTGAATAACAGGATTTTTTTGTTGGGGCACTAAGAATTTATCCTTCCTTGACCACTTTCAGGCTCATGTCCAAACTTTGGAAAGAATGCGTCAACGCTCCAACGGAAATATAATTGACCCCAGATTTTGCAATTCTTCTTACCGTATGAATATTCACACCGCCCGAAGCCTCCGTCTCGAATCGCCCATCAATGATGGCAATAGCCTCTTTCAAAATAGGTAAATCAAAATTATCTAGCATAATCCGAGTGACTTTACCATCGCCTATTTCCAAAACCTTGTATAACTCTACTAAGTTTCGAACCTCTACGGTCACGCCTAAATCCAAGCTGTGCTCTTTCTGATAATCTGCTACTCTTTGGATAGCTTCCTGCACGCCGCCGCAGGCATCAATGTGGTTATCTTTTATCATAAACCAGTCGTACAATCCGTGGCGGTAGTTATCGCATCCGCCCAATTTGACGGCCCATTTTTCCAAAAATCTTAAAAGTGGAGTTGTTTTTCGAGTATCCAGAATAGTAACGGGTAAGTCTTCCACTTCAAATTTGAAGCGGTTGGACATCGTAGCTATTCCACTCATACGCTGCATGGTATTCAGGACAAGTCTTTCCGCTTTTAACAATGCTTGGGCGTTGCATTCTACTTCGAAGGCAATGTCTCCGTAAGAAACACTTGCTCCGTCTTCGATAAAAACATTAACCGTTGAAGTCTCATCTACTTTTTGGAAAACTGTTTTAGCCAGCTCAACACCAGCAATCACGCCAGCATCTTTTACTAATAATTTGGCTTTGCTTCTGGCCTCCGAGGGAATACAGGCCAACGAAGTATGATCGCCTTCACGGACATCTTCGTACAAGGCATCATCTATAAATTCTTCTAAAACTTTTTGATCGAGGGGAATCACTATGTCTGACATTTTCTCTATTTAGTTTGATTGATAATGTGCCCAAAAATACAAGTTATTTTCCACAAAAAACAAAACGGGGAAATCCACACTCGGTGAATTTCCCCGTTCTTATTTTTTTGGGAAAAAATTAAAACATCACGCCTAGGCGAATGATAAATGCGTGGACAACAGCTTTCGAATTTTCTGCACTTACGTTGCCAGTCGTGGAATCAATAGTGAAACCATCATCTTTGGTCACATCCGTGAATCCTTGCTGATAGTATAGCCCTCCTACCAGAGAGGTCTTAGACCCCACCTCGTATTCGACTCCTCCGCCTAGTCCCCACGATAAATTGAAGAAAGCAACGTCGCTGTTGATGTTTTCTTTTTCGGTATCTATAGAATTTCCACTTATGCTCCCCCTCGCTTGGGATCGAATCCCGAGGTAGAGCATAGGTATCTCGGCGTACCCACGGATGGCCCCAAAATATCCTGATCTGAGTTTTAACGAAAATGGAATTTCTACGTATCGAAGGTTGTATTTTAGTGTGACGCCAGCGTCGAGCGTATCTAAACCGGGTCTGCTCAAATCAGAATTTGGCCAGTACCCTCCTCGGTCTTGGTACTTGAGTCGGCCGCTGTGATTAAATGCAAAACCGATACCGCTAGACAAAGAATAATTTTCGCGAAAATAGTATTCACCAATAACCCCTAATTTTGCGCCTAAAATCAAAGAACCATTATTGTTTACTCTTTTGTCGTCGGTATTCATCCAGCCTAAAGTTGGGCTAAATTGAAAACCAAATCTTATTTCATTTTGGGCTTTACTCTTAGTCAAGAACAATCCTAAAAAGCAAAACAGAATTACAATTTTTTTCATTTTTAAAATGTTTTGGAAATGCTTAGGAATAGATCATTAATAAATTGCGGTTATTGGGTAGTTAGTTTTGTTCTCAGTTTTCTTTAAAAGAAGGAGTATTGTTGACCCCGAGTACTCGGGGTGACTGATTTTAAAGGAAAAATGAGGGCAAAAAAAACAGCCAAGAACCGTAAGTTTATTAATGAGCTATTCCTTTTACTTTACGTAATAAAAATCAAAAAGAAATGAACCAAAAAATTCTATTCCCTTTTTCAATGCTATTTTTACTGTTGTTCATTCAGGCTTGTTGGCAAAGCAAAGGTAAAAATATTCCCGATGTTTCTAATATTAATGTAGCCGTTGAGATCAAAGATTTTAACCAACAATTATTTAGTATTGACACCAACGATATCAGGGGAGGCATTAGTGAGTTGCAGCGAGATTTCCCCGCTTTTTTTGATTTGTATTTTTACCAAATTGTTCCTATCCGAAAAGCTCAAATGCTAGATGATGCTTTTTTTCAAACCGTCAAAGACTTTCTGACGGACAAAGATATCCGGGAGCTAGCGGATACTACGGCTATCGTTTTTCCCAATTTGAAAAAATACGAGCAGGAGTTTGAGGATGCCTTCAAATACTATAAATACTACTTTCCCGATGCAACTGTGCCCAAAATTTATCCTTTGATTTCAGGCTTTAACTATGCCTCTTTTATTTTTCCCATCCAACAAAATCAAGATGGTTTGGGAGTTGGGCTAGATATGCTGCTGGGTAAAGATTATCCTTACTGGCAGTTGGGTATCCAAAATCCTGCATTTTCTAATTATCTCACTCGCTCGTGGACACCCGAACATTTGGTTAAAAAAACCTTAGATCCTCTCGTGGACGATATGGTAGCGTTGCCCAAAGGAGACAGGCTACTGGACTTGATTATTTATAATGGGAAAAAAATGTATATCACCGATCAATTGCTACCCACAACGCCCGATTCCATCAAGTGGGAATACTCTAGCGCACAAACACAATGGGTCAAAAATAACGAGATCAAAATGTGGTCGTACTTTCTTTCGGAAGAGTTGCTGTACGAAACGAGCGTAGATAAAATAAAAAAACTGGTAGATCAAAGTCCTAGCTCGCCGGGCATGCCCAAAGAAGCTCCGGGAAGAACTGGAAATTACTTGGGCTTCCGCATCGTGGAGGCTTTTTATGAAAAAAAATCCAGATACTTCATTGGAGCAATTGATCGGCTTAGATGCACAAAAGATTCTTGACAGATCAAAGTTCAAACCGCAAATCAGAAGTTAAAGAATAAATGATTTTTTGTACCTGCTTTGATAACCCCGTGGAGATGGCCTAGCGGGAGGCAAGGGTTGTTAAAGCCAACTTTTGAACGTGTTGATGGCTTTAACAACCCTTGCCTCCCACTAGGCCATCTCCGCGGGGTTATCAAAGCGTAGGTATTAAATAGTCACGATTTTTTGATATTTTTACAGCACATACAGAAAAATAAGAAAAATGAAAGT
>JBCCJE010000641.1:0-4010 GCA_039027925.1 Bacteroidota bacterium | reverse complement strand
CAGATGGGGATTACTATCACACATCAAGGCCCTTTTTGGTCGGATGTTAAATCCAACTACTCCTGTTCCCATGAATGGTTCAATCCATCTATCATATTCTACATCCTCAATATTAGCTGCAATCCATTCGACCAACTTGGTCTTTATTCCTTGAGATTTTATAGGTGGTACTATTGGCATTATTAATTCATAATTAAATATCCTCCTTATCAATCAGATGATCTTCGATTGGTTTACCAAAAGTAAATTCGTGGAGTTTCTCTTGGCAATCTTCACAAATCCCGAGATGACTCGTTACCCTTCGTTTTCTTTTTCGGATAGCCTTTTTAGTAAAAAATTGCGAAGGGTCTTATCGTCAAGATGTTTTTGATTACTTAAGATTTTTTACTTGAGGCTGAATTTTGGCAGCTAAAGAACAGAATAATACAAATTGGAAATAATATTAAAAGTAACAATTTGTTTAGCATGGTCTTGAATTTTATTGATGCAATATAGAAAAAAGAGAGGATTTCGTTAAGCTAAAAATGTCTTGATAGGAATTATCACTTTTGATAACTTTTGCTTATTTTGAGGTGCAATAAACATACAAAATGAGAATACAATTACTAGAAACCAAAACGGGAAAACTACTGCCCGCTCAAATAAAGAAGGCTACCTTTAAGGATATGCCGTTGAAAAAAGATGGCTGGAATTTTAATTGGAGGAGTTTGTTTAGAATAGAAAGAATGGAAGTATATAAGGTATCGCTTGTTGATACCCCCGATATCACGGAAGGTGTTATCGCTTTCAGCTTACAAAGAAATGAAATGATCGAGTTAGAAGATGTTGAAATTGCACCTTACAATATTGGAAGAAATGGAAAGTACAAAAGATTAACAGGAGCATTAATTGCGTTTTGCTGCTTGCAAAGTCAAACTAGAGGTAAGGGAAACTACAGAGGGTTCGTCGGCTTTACTAGCAAAACTGATTTGATAGCGTATTATCGAAAAAAGTATGGAGCATCTCAAGCATTTGGTCAACGAATGTTTTTTAGTGAAGAAACAGGTAAAATATTAATCAAAAAATACCTAGAAAATGAAGAAAACAAAGAATCCTAAAATAGAAGACGAATGGACTGATGAGGTAGGCATCATCGGTACGGGCGAACCTAAAAAAATGACCGACGAAGAGTACGAAATGCTGAAGGCAGCAATGGATAAAGTGTATAACAGCTATTCGCCCGAGTACAAGCGGGAGATCAAATTTCGGCACTTAAAGTACGACATGAAAAATTATCTTCAGGAGAAACGACCCAAGTTCCAGTCGGTTGGTTATTTTTTAAAACAACACATTAGCATTTTGGAAATTACCAATAAGGCATTTGCAAAGTACTTAAAAATCGAAGCATCCAACCTTAGTGCTATCTTGGATGGAAAAAGAAAAATGAGCTTGGACTTGGCTGCCAAGCTAGGGCGACTTTTTGAAGCAGATGCGGCACTTTGGCTATCGGTTCAAAATAAGAATGAATTAATGACTTTGGAGAAAAAATATAAAGAGAAGTATAAGAAAATAAGCATAGAAGACTTGTTGAAAAAGGCAAGTTAGAAAGGGAGTACACGTCAAATTAAATAATTAGCGAAGCGGCATACGCTTATAATAAAAAAAAGTCACTATTATTTTCTTGTTCTTTACCTTTGCGCTATGACTACACCACAAGATTTTATCAAAAAGATAGAAGGGAGTGTCCAAGCAGATACTTTTGTACGACTGACCTTGAGCAAAAATGCAGATCGAAATGCTTCCCTAAATAAAGTTTTAATTAAACTAGCTGTGATTAAAAAGCAGTTGCGATTCTCTTTTGTATTTAGACATCAGACAAAAGATGTAACTAAAAACTTTCTAATAGAGGAGGGCCTCGATGAAATTGAAAAACGGTTAGGTTCTGAATTTTGGATTGCGAATCTTTTTACGGTAGAGCGAGATTTTGTTTTTGAAAAAAATAAAAAAGGAAAGATTTTTATCAGAGAAGGAAAAGCTACCTTTAAAGAAAAACCAAATCGACAACACGATAAATCTAAAAATAATCTACTGAAAAAAGTAGACTACTTACAAGCTTTAGGAATTTTAGATGGTAAAGGAAGAGTGCAAAAAGGTAAGGGAGATAAGTATAAGCAAATTCAAAAGTTTGTAGAAATCGTTCATGATTTGTTGAGAAAAAATCCACAAGTACTTTCCTCCAAAATGACGGGTGTTGATGGACAAGATCCTATTCGAATCATAGATATGGGATCGGGGAAAGGTTATTTAACTTTTGCATTGTATGATTACTTATTCAATAATTTAAAAATTAATGTAAAAGTTACTGGTGTAGAAATTAGGCAGAATTTGATTGAGATATGTAACAACATCGCTACAAATTCTGGTTTTCATCATCTCCACTTCGAGCGAGGTTTTATTCAAGACTACGAACTTCCTAAGACAGATATTTTAATTGCATTACATGCCTGTGATACTGCTACGGATGATGCTATCGCAAAGGGTATTCTTTCTGATGCGCAACTCATCATCTGTGCACCGTGTTGTCATAAGCAAATCCGAAAACAAATCGACGATCACTCCCTCCTCGAACCCATACTCAATTATGGAATCTTAAAAGAGCGTCAGGCGGAGATTGTGACGGATGCGATCCGGGCACTACTACTTGAAGCCAATGGCTACAAAACAAAAGTTTTTGAATTTATATCAACGGAGCATACTGGAAAAAATGTCATGATCGTAGGTCAGAAAACTCCAATGAAAAATGATAAAACAGTTTATTTACAAAAAATAGAAAAGCTAAAGGAGCAGTTTGGGATTCAGTTTCACTATTTAGAGCAATTACTAGCTGCATCTGCTAAAGTTAGTCAAAAATAAAAAAAGCCACATCCTTCGATGCAGCTTACCAAGCTCAAACAAAATGCTGAACGGTATTTTTTGGAGCCTTACCGCTCAGCTTTGAAAAAGCACGTTATCCAATTTTTATTCACATGAAAAGTTACTGCGTAAATGATACGCCAGGTGTTATGGCGGAGATTTCGTTGATGTTTCGGGTTGGTTGTTGGCGTATCTGTTCGCTAGTTATTATAGTCTGTCTCGTAGGATTATACATATCAATTAAAGGCTTTATCCAGTAGTGACAAAAGCAACAAATTATTTCGTCAGCAGTAATCTCTCCATTTCCTATTTCCATTTTTACATTTACTTCATTTGACTTTCCACTTAGAACCTCCACATCTTCAACTTTTTGAGTGGGATACCCTGTGTAAGATACCTCTACATCATATTTTCCCTCTTTTAAATTGAAAGCGTAGTTGCCGTCAATATCGGTGGCATCTCCTATTATAAAAGCACCTTTTTGATATATCTGGATATTTGCTCCGATGAGTTCTTCTCCGGATTCGGCATCTGTTATTTTTCCCTTTAAGGTAGTTTGAGCGTTTAAGCTATTGCTCAAAAATCCCAAAAGAAAGATTGTTACCAGAAAGGTATAAAATGTAGTTGTTTTGTTATGAATCATCATTTTCAATTTTATTGTGTGAAAGAAACACCAGGAATTGCTAATAAAATTTCATTAATATCTCTGGATGCTTGACGTCCAAAATTTGGATATTCTTTGATTACTGTTATCGTAGTTGACCCTTTCTTATTATGACACCCATCATGTTTGGGATTTTTAACTATCTGAATATCAAGTTTTTTAACTACGTGGTTAACGATAGGAAGATTTAATATTTTTTTATCAGGATACCCTAAATAAATAAACTCAATATCATATCTGCCTGCGGGTAATCTTATGTCATAATCTCCTCTTTCATTTGTGATTCCGCCTTGAATGAAAAGACCATTTTTATAGACTGAATAATTTAC
Source organism: Bacteroidota bacterium (assembly GCA_039027925.1). GTDB lineage: Bacteria > Bacteroidota > Bacteroidia > Chitinophagales > Saprospiraceae > CAJQQY01. The sequence continues at coordinate 125 of JBCCJE010000641.1, read as the reverse complement.
CCCATACAATTCTTCATTACTTTCCCCGTCAGTTATTTTTCCTTTTAATACTCCTTGGGCAATAATTTCATTACCCATGAAGAAAACACAAAATACAAAAAGGAAAAATGTATTTGTTTTGTTAT
>JBCCJE010000640.1:0-4012 GCA_039027925.1 Bacteroidota bacterium | reverse complement strand
TTATCATCCCGATACTCTATACCACCTAAGTAATAGATGGTATAATTTTCTGCACCTGTCACCTCTTTTTTTAGCTTTGCCCCCGTGGCGTCGTAAGTTATTTGGATTTGACCATCCTGTAAGGTAATCATTTTTGGTAAATTAAAATGATTATAAGTTATGGTCGCCCCACTTCTAGGATCATAAGTCATATTTCCTTGTGCATCGTATTCGTATTGTCCTCCTGTTCCTTTGAATCCATGATCTACATTTGCCGTCTCGGTGATGCGCTGCAAGCGGTTGGATTTTTTTCCGGTTAATTTATCCACATAATCATAAGTAAGCTGATCCATCACCCCAAAATCAAATCCTAAATCTCCCGTGGGAGCTGTACATTTATCAATAGCCCCATTTCTCAGTAGCGTTTCGATGTTTCCTACATTATCGTAAGTGAGGGTGACACCGTAGCGATCATCAGTTGATAATTCATCAACTCCTGTACGTTCTTGGTAGATACCTTGCTCCAGACGATTGATTGGATCATAAGTCAAGCTGTAGCTTTGCGGACTACGACCTGCTACTTGCCAGATCATTCCGCTGATATTTCCATTTCTTTGAATTGGTGCATCTATCATAGCGTGACCATCATCGTAGGTCAGTTGCATTGAGAATAAGTCTGGATTGCTGACACTACCAGGAGTAGGGGTTAATCCTGTTGTATTTCCCCATTCTTTAGAAGCTTCTAAAGCAACTGCCTGAGCAAAATTCTGCTGAATACTCCCATTGGTGATGCCTGCTGCCTCCAACTCGGTCATGATCTTATCTTCTACATTAGCTACTACGGATGCCAGACTTACGGCATCTACCCATTGGTCACTCACATCCACCTCTAGTATGTGTGTCATATCAGCATCCGTTGGTACGCCGTCACCTACTATGGTGTTGGTGATTTGTTTAGCTATTTTGATCTGTTTATTGTGCTGAAGCCGTTGGCTTACTTGGGTCACTCTGACGAGTGCCGCATTAACAGATGAGCCATCCATTCCACTTAGTGATGGATGATTGTATTCTACCTTGATACTCAATGGTCGAACTTGATCGATGGTAAGTGGACATTTTGTACAGTCGGTGTAGCCCAGATTAGCACACTCCCCACAAAGATCATTTTGCGGTTGGCAATTACTACAATCTGTAAAATCCATATCAGTACATACCTCACAATTATCTGGAAGCCTCGTGAATGGACACCTATCACAGTCGTACCCTCTTTTAGTGCAAAGATCACAAATCTCATCATTAGTATCTCCTCCTCCATTGTTCCCATCATCTCCTGAGCAATTGGTTTGATCAAAAAGCACGCTCGTGCTCGGACTATTTCCAATGGTGACGGATCTAAATTTAAGATTGGTTTGCGTAATAATTAGGTCTATTGTTCTGCTATTGAACGTACTGGCAATGATGTTTACTGTGACATCTCCAAAGGTGTAATCATTTTCAATCAGCCATTGCTCTATGTCTGGTTCAATCTGGTCAGTCTCTGGGTGATAGTACACATAATTTAAACCACTCATGGAGGTAGGGGTAGTGGTCTGTGTAGATGGATCCCATTCTCCGTGGATAATATCTACTATACCTCGATCCCCTATTAATTCGAGGGTTACTGAATAGTCACAAAGTGTTGGACAATGACCTTGGGGATTATTACAGTTAACTTCTTCTTGTGGAACTGCCTGATCCTCAATCTCCTTGATGTGGGTCAGCCATCCTCTGGTGTTATAACTATAATCAATTCGTTGAAGATAACCACTAATTCCAGGGTTAGTACCTACATTTTTAGTCACTAATTGATTAATATTATTATAAATACTATTTGATAAAGTAACTGTAGGTACATCTACCTCATCTATATCACCAATACCGTGAGAGTGTACTTGTGGACGTAATAAATTATCATAGATAAATCCTTCCACTATTTTTTTGCTATCTAAACTCGTGGTGTGTTCTCTTACGATACTTTTAGGTAAGTCCGCTAAATTTAGGTTACTCGTCACCATATCATTACCCTCTAAGTGATTAGTAGAATTTGTAACGAGTGCTCTTCCGTATCTATCATAGCAGATAGAGGAATATAACCAATCTTCTGAGCCCAGAATTTTCACTTTACTTCCAACTACTTTTCCTTTAGCTGTCTCAAGAAAGCAATTATCACTAGTTGCTATCGGATAATCAGAAGGTAGGATACTAGGATAATCATAAATGGTTTCTGTATAAAGCTCAGCTATAGTAATATTTTCAGGATCAGTAGGTGCGCCGCTTAGTTTTCCAGTTTGGAGTGGTCTGCCATAATCATCATAAATGGTTTCGACCATTTCGTTACTCGTTTGGCTGGCTACCAATTGGTCTTTTAGATTATAATAAAAGGAATGGGTTCCTCCCCCTGGAATCTTCTTTTGAATTAATCTATTCAAATTATCATATTCGTATTCGTAAGCCTCTTGCGTATCTCCAAAGTTAGGAGGATATGCTCGCCAAATATTTCCAAAATTATCGTAAGTATACGAAGTAATCTGCTCCAAAGCATCCGTCATTTTTATACTTCTACCCAAGGCGTCAGTTAGGGTTTCTGAATCGTTCAAATTTTCATCAGTCGTCGTAGTTTTGTATAGTCCATCTTCAGCACCATACGCTATTTGAATAGATGATCCGTCGGGATATGTTTCCGAAGTCAGTCGATTTAGCGGTGAAGGTTCATATCCAAGTCCAGTAAGACTACCGGGGAGATACATTTTTTCAGCAACTCGGTTAAACTCATCATAGATATATTGTTCTGTAGGCAATCCATTGAGCGAGGCTGAGGTTAATCGTCCTAAACCATCAAAATTTTGTACAGCATTTTGAGTAGGTGCGTCGCCATATACTGTAGTATTGGAGATTTGATTAACTGCTCCGATTTGATAATCTACGGTAGAAGTAGATTTTAATACATCTTCCAATCCATAGATCTCGGTTTTCTCAAGACGTTGGAGACCATCATAATCGAATGTGGTATAGGTACCATCTGTATTACTAATACTTGTTAGCTGTCTTAAATCATTATACCCATAACCTGTATTCATGATACCATAGGAAACACTACTTATCAACCCTTCTTTTATTCCCGTTTCCCAATTGATATACTGATATTGATTATCATGATTTTTCATATATCTATCAGGCCTATGATCTGCATCATCATAAAATAAAGTACCAATGAGTTGCATACCTGCACTTCCTCGCACTTGATAGTTTTTTTCAGGTAGCACTTTATTATTATGGAGCTTATATTCTATTTTGTTTCCACTAGTTACGGTACCTATTGTGTTAGTTTCTAAAGGTACACCCGTCATACCCCTAGCTATCATTTCCGCCCTTAAAGGATAACTGGCTGGGACATCATCTGCATAGAGGGTAGTAGTAGTTTGATCTACCCCAGGAGCTATATACGTAGTTACAATTGGATTTAAATGCTGTGAGCTATATTCATAAGTAGTTGTACTGGTAAGTGGATTTTGTCCTAGTTCATCGTATTCAGTAGTAGTAGTAGATTCAAGATACACCCATTGAGAGATGACATCATAGAACAGTATAGCATATTCTTCTAGCGCTGATGTTATTGGACCGGATGGTGGATACGGCACAATGGCAGGACATGGAGGGTTAAGAATTCTTTTTGCTAACATTGCTTTAATCGAGTATTGATGTTCAGGATTATCAAAGTTGTAAGTATTTACTATTTGTTTTAAAAGAACTCCATCAGCATTAAAAAATCTTTGCTCTAATAAATGCCCTGATTTCCACCCCATATCTGTACCTCTACTCTGAAGAAAAAAATCAGTAACTGCATCGTTATTCTCAGGGATTACCAAGTTGATATCAACTTCTGGTAATAAATCTTTTTCAAGTGAAAACTTACTGTATGCTTCCCCCCAATATTCGAACCACAGGTTAAGTTGATATATTAGTAAAAAACTTAATCAAAAAGATGGCAAAAAAG
>JBCCJE010000639.1:0-4015 GCA_039027925.1 Bacteroidota bacterium | reverse complement strand
TATGATGATGCTTTAATTTCTACAGATTCACCGAGTGATCCCAACGATCCAGATCGCCTTAATGATAATCTTGCGATGAATAAAAATAGAACAAAGAAAGAAGCAAGGCAACAGAAAAGGCAAAATAAAAAAGAAAGAAGAGAGATGAAGCGTAATTATCGTAAAATAATAAAAAATAGAAAAAATGATTAGAAAGAATATTTATTTAACCCTGGTTATTGCTTTAATCACCATTCCTTCGAGTTCTTTTTCGCAAGTGCAAGGTAACGAAGTAAGAGCAAAGAAAATACTTGAACGAGCTGAGAGAAAAAAGGTTAAGGACAACTTAAATAAGAAAGTGAAAACTCTGCTAACGGAAAAAGACGCATACAAACTATCCTTATGGTATGCAAAGATGATTTATGGAAGAAAAAGAATTCGTTCTCAGAAACCACATAATGTGTTCAAGGTAGATGATCTTTACATAGTCTATGGCTCGCTAAAAAAGGATGAAAAAGGTGGCGTCTTTGAGATAGTAATTAATCTCAAAGATGGCGCTGTTGAATATCTTTCACATGGAAAGTGAATGATTACTCCTGCGGGTTCAAAAAAGTAATCGTCGCTAGCGCGCATGCTCCTGCAAGGTATCAACGTACTAAGAACAACAAAGGTACTTATATTGCATAAATGTAAGTGCATTGTTATTATTTATTTACTTATAATCACGGCGACTGAAGAGTCGTCTTGAATGACGGTACTAGATTCCAGTTTAAGATTGCGGATCATTTGGGAAATACCGTTGTACTTTTTGAAGATAAACATGGGGATGATGTGATTAACTCTACTTCGCTGTGCCCGACGACAATGACGACTGATTAAAAGGAAATCGAGCTCGTGTTGATGCCGAGTACTCGGTATCAACCTACGTTACAAAGATAACGGTCTCCAGACCGACGAATAAAGAACCAAAGAAGCTAGTCACTACAAAAGTGGCTGGCTTTCTTGTATATACGCAGAAATTTGTTATTGGGGCAAAGCTAAAAAAAGAGGTGACAGTTGCAGAAAATTATACTATCTATTACTTAGGTGGTATAGAGTATCGGGATGATAAGCTGGAGTCGATTTATCACGCTGAAGGTCGAGTGACGTTCCATACAGAGGATAAGGGTGAAGAAACGAGTCAATACGAATACTACCTAAAAGACCACCTCGGAAATGTCCGAGTGGTATTCTCTGATATGGATAAAGATGGCTACATAGAGCCCTTTAATGTGAATCCCAATGATAAAACGATAGTAGATGGTGATGGGACTGTTTCCGATCCGTCTGGATATTCTGAGTTGTTGCAGGAGAATCATTATTATCCATTTGGGATGAAGATGTGTGGGGTTTGGAATGAGATTGTGAGTACGCCTGAGAATAGGTATCTGTATAATGGAAAGGAAATGAATAGTGATTGTGGATTAGATTGGTTAGATTACGGAGCGAGATATTATGATGCGAGTATTGGGAGGTGGAATAGTATCGACCCATTAGCGGAAGCGTTTCCTTCTCAATCACCATATAACTATACTTTTAACAATCCAATCATTTATAATGACCCAACTGGTATGTCTCCTGAGGGAATGTACGATTGGGGTGCTCATAAAAAAGGTGAAACTGGAGTTTACAGAGATGATGATGGTAATCAAATTTCATTTGATGAGGCTTTGTCTATTGTAGGACAGCAAGGTGGAGATTTCAAAACGGGGGTAGATAATGTTGCTATACAATCTAACCGAGGAAGAAGAGGTAGAAGCCTATCTGTAGATGAAGATAAAATAGAAAAGTTTGCAAAAGAAGTCGAGGAAAAGGGTACAAAAGGAACTTTGACAATTGAAATAGAATTAAACCACAAAGATTGGATTATTGGTAGAAGTAGTGAAAATAAAGCACGTGAGCAAGAACGATTAAATCTTATTATAGAAAGTTATCCAGAACCTTTAAAGGAACAAATGAAAACATTTGTCAAAGAATACCACAGGTATCAGTTTGGACAATTTGTAGGTGTTTTGGAAGGATATAACCACATTATGGAAGAATTGGGAGAAAAGAGTCCAACAGCTTTTAATTCAAAAATTAATTTTGAAATTACTACAAGTAAATCGAATTGTGAACATGGGAAAAGTGGTTGTACCTATAGTAATCATGAAGGTAGATTTGTTAATTTCAACCTCAGATTTCAATCTAAACCTAGACCCAAACCATCAGGAAAAAAAGATAGGGCTTAATGAATTAATTTCAAGTCAACAGATTTAATAACATGCGAGTACGACTTATGTTGAGTTGTATTTGCATGGGTTTCCGCAAATAGTTTTAAATTTTTGTTATGATTATTAAAAAAAAGATATTCATCCTACTTATTTTACTCAATCCTATAATTTTTATAGCACAAGAGAGTTCTAGTCTTGATAGTGTTTTATTCGAATATGTCCATGACCAGAAAATCCAAGAGTTGGAAAAATTACTTGAATCAGGAATTGATATAAATATTAAAAATCACCTGAATGAGACACTATTAATGGTAGCTTGTAAAGGCTATGATGCGAATATTGATATCGTAAGGCTTCTAGTAAATTATGGTGCTGATGTATTTTATCATGATAAAATTGTAGAGCGATCTGCACTTTCATTTAGCATTAAGTATTTGAATCATCCTATCGTTGAGCTTTTGTTATCTAGCACTTCTAAAAATCAAAAAGTAGTTGCTTTCAAAGATATTGGCTATCTTTTCGTATGTCTTTTTGTTGGGGATGAAAGGACATTTGAATCATTATTACCCTTTTATAGTGAGAGATTAACAGAGACTTACTTAAATTATTCCTTGCTAGAGAGTACAATTCTATTAGAGTGCAGACTAAAAGAATTATTTTCTACCTCATTTATAACTAAAGGAAGACAAAGATTAAATCCCGATGCAGCATTAATAATCTTTGAATTGTTAATTGAAAATGGAGTGAATGTTAATGAAATAAACGCTGATGGGATTCCTACAGTTTTTCATTCAGATTGTTCCTCTAGGCTATTAAAAAAGTTTGTCACTAATGGAGTGGATGTTAACGCCTTGGATAACTCACATGGAGATTCTATTACTATCTTATATTCTTTTATAGAAGAAATTTCTTCATCAAATGTAAATATAGGTAGTGAACCCGTTTTTCTAAAGGAAAAAAATGAGTTGGAAGAAGACCTAGAGGTATTAGATTTATTGATTAAAAATGGAGCAAAGCTTAGGAATGGTTATAATAATCCTTTTGAATATGCATTAGTCAGGGCTGTCCAAAATAAAAATATTAATCTTTTGAAAATTTTGATTCATAAAGGTCATAATATTAATTTCTTCGACCTTGAAGGGAAGAGTTTATTAATTCATGCTATGGAGAATAATTTTTCTGAAATCATAGATTTACTTTACAAGAAAGGAGCACATTAGTCCCCTGCTGTGTCCGACGACGATGACGACTAAAATAAAAGGAAAACGCGCTCGCTTGACATGTTGTCAACATACGTCACAAGATAGCTGTCTCTAGACCGACGAATAAAAAGACAAAGAAGCTAGTCACGACAAAAGTGGCTGGCTTCTTTGTATATACGCAGAAATCTGCTACTAGGGCAAAGCTAAAAAAAGTGGTGAGGGTTGCAGAAAATTATACCATCTATTACTTGGGTGGTATAGAGTATCGAAATAATAAGCTAGAGTCGCTTTATCACGCTGAAGGTCGAGTGACGTTCCATACAGATGATAAGGGTGAAGAAACGAGTCAATACGAATATTACTTAAAAGATCACCTCGGAAATGTCCGAGTGGTATTCTCTGATATGGATAAAGATGGCTACATAGAGCCCTTTAATGTGAATCCCAATGATAAAACGATAGTAGATGGTGATGGGACTATTTCCGATCCGTCTGGATAGTCTGAGTTGTTGCAGGAGAATCATTATTATCCATTTGGGATGAAAATGTGTGGGGTTTGGAATGGGATTGTGAGTACGCCTG
>JBCCJE010000638.1:0-4016 GCA_039027925.1 Bacteroidota bacterium | reverse complement strand
GTGATAATCGCTTTGAAAGTGAGGATAAGAAAAGCGAGGTTACCCCTTGTGGTAGATGATTATGAAAAGAACAAAACTAGTTGATTTTAGTTGTCAGAATAGTGTCAGGCTGAAGGTTGATAACTTAGTAACGATAAAACAATAACTCCATCATTTGGACGATTCCTTTTGCCCTCATTTTCCTCTTAAAATCAGTCATAGTATTAACAATACTCCTTCTTTTAAAGAAAAACTGAGAACAAAATTAACTACCCAATAATCTTAACTTATTAATGAACCATTCCTAACTTATACCATAACTAGCAGCTCAGGATTACAAACAAAAAAACTTAATAATCGAATCGTCAATGAAATCTACACAAAGATTTTTCAAACTGCTAGAGTTGGATCGTAAGGATATTAGTTACATTTATTTGTACGCTATTTTTGCGGGTATCATTACCCTTTCGCTTCCTCTAGGTATTCAAGCCATCATCAATCTGATGGTGGGCGGCGAGGTGTCTTCTTCGCTGTATTTACTCATCGGAATTATTACTGCGGGTATTGCTTTCAATGGTTTTCTGACGGTGATGCAACTGACCGTAACGGAGACTTTACAGAGACGTATTTTCACGAGATCGGCATTTGAATTTGCGTGGAGAGTACCTAGACTAAAGATCGAAGCGCTGACGGGTATTTATCCCCCCGAATTGGTGAATCGTTTTTTTGATACCATCACCATTCAAAAAGGAATCCCTAAGATTTTAATTGATTTTTCTACCGCATTGCTGCAGATTGTTTTTGGGTTGATCTTGCTTTCACTGTACCATCCTTTCTTTGTTTTCTTTGGATTAATTCTTCTGATCATTCTACTTTCTATCTTTTATTTTACGGGACAACGGGGCTTACAGACGAGCCTGAAAGAAAGTAAATACAAATATCAAGTAGCCCACTGGCTAGAAGAATTAGGCAGGGCAATGAATATTTTTAAGTTGTCGGGGGTTTCCAAACTACCTATGCGGCGGACGGATGAGTTGGTGACCAGCTACCTGAGTGCACGAAAAAGTCACTTTAAAGTCTTACTGGTACAGTACGGAAGTGTAGTGTTATTTAAAACAGTTATCACCGCTACGCTCTTGCTGCTGGGAAGTATCCTAGTGATAGATAACCAAATCAGCATTGGTCAATTCGTAGCGGCAGAGATCATCGTGATCCTGATTATGAACTCCGCCGAAAAGTTGATCGTGAGCATGGATAATATTTACGACGTGCTGACGGGGTTAGAAAAAATTGGATTCGTTACCGATCTTCCTTTGGAACAAACGGACGGCATTGCGCTACAAAAGATTTCGGACGAAGATGGCGGCATCGAAATCGAGATGGACAATGTCACCTTCCAGTACGAGGATGCCAACGTACCTACGCTGAAGGGCGTTTCGCTCGACATCAAATCTGGGGAAAAAGTCTGTATCGCTGGTTTTAATGGTTCGGGTAAGTCCACCTTAACTAAGCTGCTCGGGGGATTGTTCACCAGCTACGGCGGCATGATTACATTCAATAGTATCCCCCTCAAAAATATTGATTTGGATAGCCTGCGGAAAGAGATCGGTACGCTGAGTAGTCAAGATGAAATTTTTAATGCGAGTATTATCGAAAATATTACCCTTGGCAATGATAATATCTCGATGGAGACAATCATCAAAACGGCTAAAGAAATTGACCTGCATCAGTACATCAACAAATTGCCCGATGGCTACAAGACAGAATTGATTGCGAATGGGCTTAACGTTCCCCGAAGTGTACGCACCAAAATCATTTTAGCACGCACTTTAATTTTCCAACCTTGTATTCTTTTGCTGGACAACTTCATGCCTAGGCTCGAGCGTCGAGAAAAGCAATTAATCATTGACTATCTTACCGAAGAGCAGAAGCATTGGACACTGATCGGCATTTCAAATAATCCAAATTTTGCCGCAAAATGTGATAGAGTGATCGTATTGGAGAAAGGGCATATTATAGCTGATGCTCCCTTCGACGAAGCTATTTCTAATCAGCTAGTCTGTGATATTTTTAGAATATCGCCCACAACGACGAGTGAAAAATTGCTGGGAGGGAGTTAAAGGAATCGTAAGGGTCAAGCTATGAAGTAAACATTTGATTGTTTTTATCAGTTTTGTTATACAAAGAACTTCATTCATTCATTCAATCATTCAATCCCTAAATGATACGAGTACTTTTCTTAATATTATTTCCAATTTGGGTAAGTGGTCAAGGCATTGACACCACGCAGGTCTTCTCTTTGGAAAGATATCTAGGATGGGTACGCACCTATCATCCTGTGATGCAGCAAGCGGCGTTGTTAGAAAATCAGGCCAATGCTAGTGTGTTGGAAGCCAGAGGCGTTTTTGATCCGAAGTGGTTTGGAGACTACGAAGACAAATCATTTGACCAAAAAAATTATTTCAGAATAGGAGAAGCTGGATTGAAAGTTCCAGTCTGGTGGGGTGCCGATATAAAGGTAGCTTACCTTTGGTCTAACGGGACTTTCCTGAATCCAGAAGCTAACTTACCCGCCAACGGTCAAGCGGTATTGGGTATCGAAGTTCCCCTTTTGCAAGGGCTAACTTTCGATCAGCGGCGAGCACAAGTGAAGCAAGCAAGATTACTCAAAGATGCCAACGAAGCTACTCGCAGAGTGATTGTAAATGAATTGTTAGTGAAAGCCATAGAAACCTACTGGAACTGGGCATTTCATTATCAGGTGTTGGGTATCAACGCCAATGCGCTCGAACTAGCAGAGATCAGATTTGAAAATATCAAGCAAAGTTTTCTACAAGGCGACAAGCCCGCTATTGATACTTTGGAGTCTTTGATCCAAATTCAAAATATACAGATACGGTACAACGAAGCCATCGTCGCTTTTCAAAATATGTCGTTGGAATTATCCAATTTTTTGTGGTTCGAAAATCTAACTCCGTTGGAGGTGAGTAGCAACCTACGACCAGAAGACCTCGAACAATTTTGGGACTTTCGAAGCGAAAGACCGACTAATGATTTTTTTAGAAATATCACTCAAACCCATCCCGAACTGCAAAGTATCCTCGTTAAGCAAGAGCAGCTCAACATCAAGGAACGGTTGAAGCGCGAACAGTTTAAGCCTAATCTTCGATTTGATTATAATTTTTTGGGAGATGGATTTGACTGGACACCCGCGGCAGGTTCGGATGCTTCTCCATTTAACAATCTCGTTACCGAAAATTACAAATGGGGGCTGACCTTCAGCTATCCACTCTTACTGCGTAAAGAAAGAGGTGGACTAGAATTGGTCAGGCTAGATCAACTCGACAATCAGTATAAACTCCGAGAGAAAGAGTTGAAAATCAAAAACAAAGTGAACGCTATTTTCCAACAAATAGAAATCACTTATGCCCAGCTACAAACCCTACAAGCTACCGTAAGCAATTACGAAAAACTACTGGAAGCCGAAAATATCAAATTTAGGATCGGTGAAAGTTCCATCTTTTTACTGAATAGTCGAGAGCAAAAACTCATTGATGCTCAGCTAAAATTGAAAAAACAACAGGCAGAGTTCCAAAAACTACGATGGAAGCTAGAATGGGCCAAGGGAATGCTCAGATAGGGTAACTTCCTAGTTGTCTGCAATATGGCTAAGTCCCCTTAGCTTTATTTAAACTAATTCCAAATAATTTTGAGAATCAAACTTTCCCCACTATATTCGTGTCGTAATTTTGAACCTTCTTATGTCAAAAATAACGATAGCTTTAGCGGACTCCCAATACTTGATTCGAGTAGGATTAAAACACCTGATCGAGGAGCTAGAGCAATTCGAAGTGACCTCGGAAGCAGCTAACGAAAAATCGTTGTTAGAAAATTTAGAACGTACCAAACCCCACGTAGTCATCTTTGACTATCATCAGCCCGATAGTTTTAGCATTGATACCATTGAAAAAATAAAGGCGGTCTCTCCTACCTCCAATATCCTAGTTATTAGTGGCGACGGCGAAAAAGAAAATGTT
>JBCCJE010000637.1:0-4018 GCA_039027925.1 Bacteroidota bacterium | reverse complement strand
GGTCCAGGGACATTCATAATTTATAATCTTCAATCCATAATCTTCAAAACTACGTTTCGTTAAAAATAGCAAGCATCAGCCTTTCCATCTTCTTGCGTACCTCCGAACTCTTGCAGGTGAAGTCATTCGCTATCATGGAAAAACTTACTAGATTACCAGACTTCGTTTTCATAAATCCGGTGTAAGATCGTACCCGTTCCATCCCCCCACTTTTGGCAAATACTTTTCCGGCGGCAGGAGTACCTCGCAGTAAATATTGCATAGAACCAGACTGCGCCGAAACGGGTAAAGATGCTTTAAATGAATTTGCAATTGTTTTGTTAGAAATAAAAATTCGAATTGCAGTAGCAAGATGTAAAGTCGTTGTTGAGTTCATTGGAGAGAGTCCACTTCCATCTTCTAGGAAAAAGCCTTTGGTGTTCATGCCCTCCTTTTTCAAAAAATCGTAGATCGCCTCTAGTCCTGCGTTGGGAGTACTTTTTCCCATCACGACTTGCCCGATCATTCTCAACATCGCCTCGCAGTAAAGGTTAATGCTTTTCATATTTGTAATGGCTACGATGTCTTTTAGCGGCGGAGACTCGTAAGTGTATAAGGTCAGTCGTTTCGAAGGTGTGTTGCGTTGCTTTCGCTTCCAATCAAAATAGTAGGAGGTTCGTTTCGAGGTAGCGATCCCATTTTTTTCTAAATAAAAAGCGAGATAGTGCGCCGCAAAAAATGGTGGATCGGGGATAGCACCTTTGATAGTAAAAAGATCATTACCCTGCGGGATAGTCCCTCTTACGTACCGAGTGTACGTGAGTGGTGCTCCAAAAATATACGCGTTGTCGCCCGTACCTTTTGCGTCAGTTTTCACCTCATTCACTAGCATTAGATTAGGAATACGGGGTCGGATATTTTTGATGGGGGGCGTGGTGCCAATGGTGTTAACTTGCTGAAAATCAATGAAATACAAATTTTCTTGGATATTTAATCCGTACGCTCCCGCTCCGTAGTAATTGCCCAAATCCTCCCAAAGCCATCTGCGTCCCGTCGTCTCAGTTGTAAAAAAAGAAGCATCCCCAATGATGTAGCCTTCTATTTTTTTGATACCCGCCGCTTGAATGGCAGTTAAAAATTTTCCCATCACCTCGTCTAAATTTTCGGCAGCCTTGAACCGATGAGAACCCAAAGTAGGATCACCAAATCCTTTGATGAATAAGTTACCTCGTAGCGTACCATCTGCCTCGATAGTACCATCGTACTGAATTTCAGTTTTGAATCGAAAATCATCTCCAAGGTAATGCAAGGCTGCCGCCGTTGTTATCACCTTGAGCGAGGAGGCGGGGGTCATTCCCAAGTTGGGTTGGTGCGCAGCGATTAATTTTCCGTCCTCCACATTTACGATACTCACACTCACCGAACCATATTGAAAATCCTCATCCTCCGCAAATGTCTTGATCGCCTCACTTAATCTTTGGGAAAAAATATTTGGTAGAAAAAGCAAGAGCAAAATGATGGTAAACGCAAACCGATTCATACTTTTGGTGTTTTTAAACTGTTGAAATCCTAATCCGCTATATCTTCAGCCAAAGTTACACCTATTGAACTGATTTTCTCAAAGGATGACAAATCCAATTTAGCCTAACAAAATATGTCCAACTCTTCTTTTTCGTGGTTACTAAAAATGGCGTGGCGAGACAGCCGCCGCAATTTTGGAAGACTATTGTTATTTATTTCTTCCATCGTGATTGGTATTGCTGCCCTAGTAGCCATTAATTCTTTTTCCGAAAATCTCCAAGCGGATATTGACGCACAGGCGCAAACCCTCCTCGGCGCTGACCTGAAGGTGGAAGCCAATCAACCTTTTCCCGATTCTCTAGCTCAAGTACTAGATCAAAAAAGTATTGACAAAGCCTCGTCGGTTGAGTTTGTTTCTATGGCTGCTTTCCCAAAAACTGGGGATACCAAACTTTCCAGAATTATCGGATTGGAAGGTGCTTTTCCTTTTTATGGAAAAATAAATACCACACCCGAGTCCGCAGCTACGGAATTTCAAAACGGAAAAAAAGCCTTGGTGGACAAAGCCTTGCTTTTACAATTCAATAGAAAAGTGGGCGATCAAATCAAGATTGGAGAAGTCATTTTTGAAATTGCGGGTCAACTCAATAGTGCCCCCGGCGCAGCGGGGATCGGCTCGTTCGTAGCACCGACTATTTATATTCCGATGGCGTACATTGACGCTACGGAGTTGGTGCAGTTAGGAAGTAGAGTGGAGTACGAGGCTTATTATCTTTTTGATAAAAAATTTGACGTAGAGGGTTTTCGAGAAAAGATGCGCCCCGAATTTCGAGCAGCCAACATGAGGTCGGATTCCGTGGTGAGTAGAAAAGAAGACCTCAACGAAGCCTTCGATCAGGTTCGTGTTTTTTTGAATCTAGTGGGGTTTATTGCTTTGCTTTTGGGCTGTATCGGAGTAGCGAGTGCCGTCCATATTTACGTAAAAGATAAAATTTCAACGGTCTCCATTTTGAGGTGTTTGGGCACGAGCGGACGGCAGGCATTTTTAATTTATCTCATCCAAATTGTAGTGATGGGACTAATAGGTTCTACTCTCGGTGCATTGCTCGGAAGTGGGATTCAAGTTCTACTACCTGAGGTATTGAAAGACTTTTTGCCGCTGGAAAATGTAAGCTCCAATGTTTCGAGTATGGCAGTTGGGCAGGGTATCTTCACGGGTCTGAGTGTTTCCGTTTTGTTTGCGTTGTTGCCGCTACTCAGTATTCGGAGGGTCTCTCCACTCAGAAGTCTGAGAGCTTCTTACGAGGAAGATGTCTCTGGCGTTGATCCTGCGCGGTGGCTGGTGTATTTTTTGATTTTCTTGTTTGTAGCTGGATTTACATTTTTTCAAACGGGCGGAACAACCGAAGCGGTAGTATTTCCCATAGGCATTGGACTAGGATTCTTGCTGTTGACGGGCGTTGCTAAATTGACGGTCTGGGCAGTTCGAACATTTTTCCCAACCCAATGGAGTTTTGTCTGGCGACAGAGCATCGCTAACCTCTATCGCCCTAATAATCAGACCCTTACGCTCATTGTTTCCATAGGATTGGGGACTGCCTTTATTTCTATTTTATTTTTTACCCAAGACCTCCTACTACAAAGATTAGAACTCGCAGAGGGAGATAATCAACCCAATATTTTGGTATTCAACATCCCTAACAAAGGTAAAGAAGAGGTGGCGAAAATTGCCGAAGACTTCGGGCTGCCCGTGATGCAAAATTTGCCCATCGTCAACATGCGCTTAGAATCCATTGATGGTATGACCAAAAGTCAGCGTCTGAAAGACACTACTAGTATGATTCGTAGGGGAGTTTACAATCGAGAATACCAGGTGACTTACCGAGATACCCTCAACGAAAGTGAAGAAGTCATCAAGGGGACTTGGCACGGCGAGAACCCTGATAATGATTCTACTTTTATCTCGCTCTCCGAACGCATCGCCGAAGAAATGAATGCTGTCATCGGAACGAAAATCATTTGGAATGTGCAGGGTGCACTCATAGAAACCTTTGTGGGGAGCATTCGCAAGCGGATGGAACTGGTCAATACTCAAGCTAGATTTTTTGTCATTTTTCCAAATGGGATTTTGGAGAAAGCCCCGCAGTTTTACTTTCTCCTCACAAGGGCGGATGATCCAAAAGTTTCGGCAGCTTTTCAGCAGGAAGTGGTCAAGCAGTATCCAAGTGTACTAGCTGGTGATTTTTCGCAACTCCTCGAAGCCATAGATGAAATACTAGGAAAAGTATATTTCGTCATTCAGTTCATGGCGTTGTTCAGTATCCTCACGGGCTTGCTGGTCTTAATCAGTTCTGTGGTGCTCAGTAAATACCAACGTATCCAAGAAAGTGTATTGTTACGAACCATCGGCGCGCAGAGTCGTCAGATACTTTGGATCAATGCTTTGGAGTATTTTATGCTGGGAGCATTGGCTACTTTTACGGGGGTGGGGCTGGCATTTTTTGCGAGTTTTTTACTT
>JBCCJE010000636.1:0-4020 GCA_039027925.1 Bacteroidota bacterium | reverse complement strand
TGCAATTTTCCCAACCCTCATTACCCTTAAAATCTCCAACTCAACACCACACCTCCCGAAAGATTATTCCCTAATCCTACTTCGGGACGAATAGAAAAATATATTTTTTCGCCGTAGGATTTTTCGTTGAAGTAATTTACAAAATTGAGGATATCAGCATGGCGCACCGTTTTTTGGTAGTAAAAAATGGACGCTGCTCCAAATACCAACAAACCACCGCCAATCATCCCGTAATTGATCTCTGGCCCATTCGACGCAGATGAAATAGTGTTAGTGCCAAAGGCTTCTCTTCGGGGACGGGAATCGAGTACCCCCGCAATCATCAAGGCACTACCTGCCAAACCTCCTACAATTCCAACGGATCTCGCTGTTCGGTTGCGTTGCCGTAGCTGTTCGTATCTCGGTCGAAGTGTACGGTACAGATCAGGATCGAGCGTTCGCAGATCAGTCATCAAAAATCCTAATCCTTGTATATTTTTTTCGTAGTAGCGATCTCCCCAACTAAATGTCGGAGGGTCTTGGGGTGGTAGGTGATCGTGTGGATGAAACTGCGCAAGAGCAAAAGAAGTGACGCCGAAGAAAAATAAAAGTAGAAATGTAAATCTCATTGGAAGTTATTTTTTTTTGATGAGAAAATATATTGTTCTGGATGATTTCACGAAGTACTGCATTTACAAGAAACCACGCTGAGCTAAATTTGCTCCTGCCCAAATGTATCTTTTCATTTACCAAAATTCCCAACTGAAGGTCCGTTTAAAGTTTATTTAACCAAAATAAATAGGCATTAACAATTCACTAACTAGGGCTTAATGTATTCCAACCCTCCGAATGTGCATCCCACCTTTTTCTCCTTCACATCGTGACCTCATTGCTTCACATTTGTATCATCAATTATTTGTAGAACAAATCTAAAATCAAGTCATGAAAAAAATACTTTTATCTTTTTGCATCAGCTTTATTTCAATTTCTATTTTTGCTCAAACTGGAACCATCAAGGGAACGATCCTCGACCAACAATCCGAGATTCCGCTGATTGGAGCCACGGTACAACTCCTCAATGTAGAAGAAGCCCTCGGTACAGTCACCGACGTTGATGGATATTTTATTTTAGAAAATGTACCACTCGGTCGAAATGTAGTGCAAATCAGTTATCTGGGCTACGAAACCATGACCCTGCCCAACGTGGAAGTCTCTTCGGGAAAAGATGTTATCCTCGATGTAAGCGTTCAGGAATCCATCGAACAACTCAATGAGGTGGTCGTCACCGCCGAAACTATCAAAGACCAAGCTCAAAACGAAATGGCCTCTATTTCTGCCCGTCAATTTTCGGTAGAGGAGGTGAATCGTTTTTCGGGCGGGCGGAGCGACGTGGCGAGGTTGGCTTCTAATTTTGCGGGGGTATCTGCGCCGGACGATAGCCGTAATGATATTGTGATTAGGGGCAATTCACCTACGGGAGTGCTTTGGCGTATCGAAGGGATTCCCGTACCAAGTCCTAATCATTTTTCCACTTTCGGAACGAGCGGAAGTCCCGTAAGCGCACTAAATCCAAACGTACTGAGCAATTCCGATTTTTTGACTTCCGCCTTTCCCGCAGAGTACGGCAACGCCAATGCTGGTGTTTTTGATATTGCTTTTCGAAATGGAAATAAAGATCGTTCGGAATACACAATTCAGCTAGGTGCATTTAGTGGCTTGGAAGCGATGGCAGAGGGGCCCGTTGGAAAAAATGGCGGCTCGTACGTGGCGGCTGGTAGGTATTCCTTTATCGGATTGATCGGCGCAGGTTCTACGGCAGCCATCCCAGATTATCAGGATATTTCTTTCAAACTAGATTTGGGCAGGACAAAAGCGGGGAGGTTTACGCTGTTTGGAATTGGCGGTCGTTCGAATATTACTTTCTTGGGATCAGAGATTGAGGAAGGTGATCTTTTTGCGGCGGAAGATGAGGATAGCTTTGTGGATGGTAGTTTCGGGATGGTAGGTCTGAAGCACAACATCGTCATCGGAGATAAAACTTACTGGCGAACGGTGATCGGGGGCAGTTTTAGGGGAAATACTTTTGAGCAGGATCGCTACTTTAAGTTTGGTACACCGGAGGAAACTAAGCTCCGCATCACCGAAGTAGATAACAGCGAAACCCGATACACTTTTTCTTCTTTTATCAATTCGAAAATTAATGCTAAACAAACGGTAAGAGCAGGTATTCTAGTGGAAAATATGGGTACGGATGCTTTGCTCAGAGAGCGAGAAAATGCGCCTGATCTTGACAATGACGGTGAACCCGATTGGTTTACGCTTTATGATTTTAATGGCAGTTTTAACCTTATCCAACCTTACGCACAGACGAAGTATCGGCTTTCGAAAAAAGTAGAACTCAACGCAGGATTACACGGACAATACTCTACGCTCAACGAGCAGTTCGTCCTAGAACCTAGGGCTTCAGTTGCTTATTCACTAAATGCCAAAAACAAAATCACTTTGGGTTACGGTATGCACAATCAAAACGCGCCGCTACCGCTACTTTTCTTAAATGAAGAAATTGACGGGCAATTAGTCAGGACCAATACTGATTTAGATTTTATTCGATCCCAACATTACGTACTAGGTTACGATGTGAAATTATCCAAAGATTGGAGATTAAAGACGGAGGTTTATTACCAAGATATTGACCGAGCACCTGTTGACCCGTTCGCTAGTAGCTACTCCATTTTGACAGAAGGTGCGGACTTTGCTTTTTCGGATGACAAGACTTCTTTGGTAAACGAGGGTACAGGATTTAACCGAGGGGTAGAAATTACTTTGGAGAAATTTTACAGTAAAGGATACTACGCATTGGCTACGGCCTCCATCTTTGAAAGCAAATACGAGGGTAGCGACAATATCGAGCGCAGTACTCCTTTTGACAACGGTTATGTATTCAACATCCTTGCGGGTAAAGAAATTAAAGTTGGTAAAGCCAAAAGAAATGCCCTCGTGATTGATACCAAGTTGACTACTGCGGGTGGGCGTTGGTACACCCCTGTTGACTTAGAGGCTTCCCGCAATATTGGCTTTGAAGTTTTACAAGATGACGTAGCATTTAGTGAGCAGTACGATGATTATTTTCGGTGGGACATCAAGTTGGGATTCAAGCTCAATAGCGGTAAGCGAAAAGTTTTCCATCAGTTCTTTATGGATTTTCAAAATGTGACGAACCGAGAGAATGTTTTTGCTCGACAGTACAATCGCTTGACGAACAATGTTGACCAAATCAATCAAATTGGATTTTTCCCTGATTTCTTGTATCGGGTGCAGTTTTAGAAAACAAATTTTGGGAATCGTGCGGATCGTTGAGTACGTTTGGGGCAGGTCATCAACCTGTCCCGAAACCTCGGTGAAACCATAAAGATCATATTTAATCAGCGTTAAAAAATATATACAACAAGTATCTAAAAAGAAATAAAAATTTTATCGCTGATTAAATATGATCTTTATGGTTTCACCAAGGTTTCGGGACAGGTTGGCGATTTGCCTTTGTTGGCAGGCAGGTTTTTCCCGGAAATATTATTTACTAAAAAATTTACTTTATATTTATTCACATCTAACTACTGATATAAAAAATCACTAAACGATGGCGAAAGCCATTGCACTACGACATGTTTCAACCCAATTTACAATACCTCGCATTTGATGATCGGTGGCTGCTTTTGGTCGGTATTCCCGTTATTTCGCTCCTAGTGCCATTTATTTTTTTTGGAGTGGATTTGACTACCTACTTCAATAATATCCACCAAGAATTTTTTGAAGCGATGGTATATACGACTAGCTTTTGGATTTTTAATCGGTACTTGATGATCGTACTGAGAAAAAAATACAACGCCTTTAGCCAAACGCTCAAACGATTTATGATTCAGTCGGTCATCATACTTATAGCAGTTCCCTTTATCTCTATCACGATTACGATGATTATGAGAACGACATTTGCGGCATTGGGAACGAAGGACTTATTTGAGCCTACGTTTTTTCAGGGCTTGAGTT
>JBCCJE010000635.1:0-4027 GCA_039027925.1 Bacteroidota bacterium | reverse complement strand
TTTGGGTTTAATTCTAAAGAAATGGGACTTGCATCTTTCGTTATGGCATAAAATTTAATTTTTTCATTGCTTTTGAATTTGTTGATGTTTGGAGAAAAAATAACTTTCGAGTTATTGGTTAATTTCCAAAACGATTGACTGATTCTTTTTTTAGGCAGAGATAGATTAAATTTAAAATCCTTCTGCCAAATTATATCTAATTCCTTATCTAAAACAGTCACCCAGCCTTTGAATTCCTTACCTTCTTTTTTATTATTGGAATGTGCCCATATTAGGATTTCTTTTTTATTTGGTGACGTAGTCAAGGAGATACTAGGCTTAAACCATTTCCTTTCGTAAGGAATATGTCGAGCACTTTTTTTTCTTATTATCTCTCCGTTCATGTTGATGATCCTCAACGTAACATCTACTTCCTTTGACTTTTTTTTATTTTTAGTGTACATCCAAATAAAATTTCCATCGAAGTAGGAGAATCGCTGAATCAGAACATTTTTCTTATTTTTTGGAGTAAATTTTTTTGAAAAGACCTTTTCAAAATCACGGTTATATTTTACTAAGATAAAAGAAGCTACGTCGCTAAAAGTCCGCTGTTGCTTTAATAAAATATAGTGCCCTGAGTCATCTGAATGAAGGTGAGAAATTATTTTTTTACTAGGTGGTATCCAAGTATTTGGGCCTAATGCTAGAGAAGTTTTAGGTATTTGACCTACGCAGAGGACAGAAAATATAAGATAAAAAAACAACGTAATTACAATATTTCGCATTTAAAATTTTTTCATTTTTCAAATAGTTTTATCGTTCAAAGTTAAGATATATTTCAGATTACGAATTCGCTTGTCTTATCTTTTTTCACTTCCTTATTTCAAGAATCTATTGTTTATTTGTTGTTTCTGATTAAAAAAAATTGTGTTTTCGTAGCAGATCAAAAATAAACTGCCCCTGCTGGTGCTGCCTCTTTAGGGGCGTGCATGTTTTGATTATATTAGGTTACTTAGAAGATCTTTTTTGGCAACCTAGATATGCCAAATCTTAGAGATTTGGCATATCTTCAGATCAACTTCATATAACTAAAACATGCACGAACCTACCTAGGCAATGTCCCGGATAAGGCTTGACCTTGCCAGCAGTGCAGCACAGAAAGTGTAAACATAATAGTCAAAAATAACGTCTTAACAATGAACTTACGATCATGCTCACAAGTATTTTGAAACAAAACTCAGCAGTTAACAAAAAATGAAAAAATTCGAATACAAGACATTGAAATTTGACATCAGCGGTGGGTTCTTTTCGGTAGGAGGAAAAGTAGATATTGTTCAGTTAGATAAACAATTGGCTGAATTGGGGGAGTTAGGTTGGGAATTAGTTAATACCTTCGATACGGCGATGTACCAAGGATCATCCCGTGAGTTAATTTTGATATTCAAAAAAGAAAAAGAAGTTTCAAAAAGTTAGTTGCAAGAACATTATTTTACAGTCTATCGCTTTAATACTTTACAATGTTTTGGAAAAGAAAAATACGACCCGAAGATAGAAAACAATGGCTCTACGAAGCCATTGCAGCCTACTGTGAGCCGAAGGGATTCGAATTGGTTTCGTCCAAAAACCAATTTCGGAAAAAGACCCCGCTTGGTTTTCAGACCATTATTTTGTCCTTGGGCGTACTGCCAAAGTCAACCCTTTTTGAAGTACACTTAGGTATCCGAAATGATGCTATCGAAAAGCTAGCATTCCAGTTTACGAATAGCTTAGCCCTGTTTCAGCGAGATAGCATGACCTTGGTCTCTAGTATAGCCCGCCTACAAAATATACCTTACCAAAGATTTGAAATAGTAAAAGCCACCGACGTAGATCCAGCCATTGAAAACGTGATAACTTACATGGAACAAGAAGGGCTAGGTTGGTTGGAAAAGTATCAAAGTTTGCAAACCATCCACGAAGCATTAAATTCGTTACCGCTCTCAAAAACCAAACTGATGTCCAACCAGATTTATCGTTGCTTTCGAGGTCTGGTAGCCGCCAAGTTGACCAATCAGCCCAATTATGCGGAGATCGAAAAAGCCTATGATGCTTTCCTGATTGATCTGTATATACCAGAGTATCAATTAGCTACTTTCGAAAAATTAAAAAATTATTTGCGTAATTTTTCGGCGAATTAATTTAGAATTATATTAGCTGCGCTGACTGATACCGCATTTTATAGATTATAACAGCGCATTTACATTTTATCTAAATTAAGAGAATGAAACATTTTCTAGGAGAAATACATAATAACTATAATCTTTGCCGTCTCCGTATGCGAGGTTTCGGGGCAGACTAAATCCATAATTCAAAAAATGCCAAGAAGAGCACGTAATAAGTTTGTTAAGCGGGGGGAAATGCTAGAGCTTTTGATCGAAGATTACGCTACGGGGGGAAAGGGTATCGCTCGTATTCGCAACGAGCACGGAGAATTTGTGGTTTTTGTTAACAATACACTTCCAGGACAACTCGTTCGAGCGAAAGTGAAAAAATCCCGAAAGAACCACGCAGAATGTAAGCTGTACGAAATACTAAAAACCTCCGAGGACGAAGTGGAAGTACCTTACCAACAAATCCCCGGTGCACCGTACATCAAACTACCTATCGAAAAACAACATATTTACAAAAAGCAAAGTACCCTAGAATTATTTAAGCGTATCGGTAAAGTGAGCGATATAGCTGCTAAGTTTGATGAATTTATACCCTCTCCAAAAACCTTTCACTATCGAAATAAAATGGAGTATGCATTTTCTGCCATTGGCTACGATCATCAACTCAAAACGGACGTAGATGAATTTACTTTAGGTTTTAAAAAAAGAGGAACGTGGTGGTGTGGTGATAATCTAAATCGGGATTCGGGGCTGTTCGATCAACAGGTAGAAGATAACCTGAAATTAGTCAGGGACTATTGCCAAAAGACGGGACTAGCACCTTGGCATGCGCCCAAGAAGGAAGGATTTTTTCGCTATTTGGTGGTTCGAAAATCATTTAAAACTAACCGTTTGCTTTTTAATTTGGTGACGACTTCCTACGATTTACCTCAGTTTGATTTACAACAATTTGCGGACTTTTTGTCCCAACTTTTTGAAAAGCGAATGGCTGGTTTACTACATACTATCAATGATGAAGTAGGAGATCGAACGATTGCCACTACGGGAGATATTCAGTTAGTCGCTGGTGAAGATAAAATAGTGGAAGCATTACATGGGTTGAATTTTGAAATTAGTATGAAAACTTTTTTCCAAACTAATCCACACGCTGCCGAAAAATTATACGCCAAGGTCATTGAGTACGCACTCGAACGAAAAGAAACTATTGATAAAAATATTGTATTGGATTTGTTTTGTGGTACAGGGACGATTGGGCAAATTCTAGCCTCCAAAAGTCATGAAGCCCAAATAGTAGGCGTGGACATCGTAGAGTCCGCCATCATCAATGCTCGTGAAAGTGCCAAGCGCAATGGTATCGAAGGCGTAAAATTTTACGCTGCTGATGTCGGGAAATTTTTAAAAGCACATCCCGAATACACTAATAAAATTCGTACGATCATTTTAGATCCTGCTAGGTCAGGGGTTGCTCCCAAAACTTTGCAAAAAATAATTGACCTCGGAGCAGAACGACTTGTTTATGTTTCCTGCAATCCTGCTACACAGGCTAGAGATACAGAGACCTTAGCGCAGGCTGGTTATGAAATTAAAAAGTTCAGCTTGGTAGATCAGTTTCCACATACGGCTCACGTAGAGACGGTGGTGTTATTCGGGAAATGCTGATTGTAACGGATTGTGGTGGCCATACCAGCAAAAGGGTAGAGTCATTGGTATGGGAATTTAGAGGTTTCGAAAAATAGGGCAAATAACAAAACGGGAAAAAGATGGATTATTAGAATCCCCAGACATAGAACTCCTAAATCCACTTGCAGGTGTAGGTGATTGGTTCTGATTCACAGTTTTTTTGTGCTTATTTTTTGCACCTAGTTTGCGAGTTTGCAAGACGCTTCTCCCCCGCTGGC
>JBCCJE010000634.1:0-4027 GCA_039027925.1 Bacteroidota bacterium | reverse complement strand
GTCTATTCAGACTATAGAATAGACGGCTTTTTTATGATACTAGATTTTTTGTTAAAAAATTACCTCATCATTCAATTATTATTTAGCTTTATCGTACAGTTGATTTTCAACTTCTCGTTTCCCGACCTAAATTTGGATACTCGTAATCTTTAGATCCCACGTATAGAGTAATCTAAGATGCTAACAATCAATAAGTTATAAATGAAATAATTGAACATGTTCAATGGATATTGTAATGCCATTGCTCCATTTTCCGATTTATTAATCAAACAAAAACTTTACAATGAAACAAATTTTTACCCTCCTTTGCCTATCGTTGTGTGTAGGTCTTTTAGCCCAAGTAAATTTTACCGCCAACGATCAAGTTACCCCTTACGATGGTATTTTCCGACCTGGAGTAAATCCTGCTTTTTATCCAAATTGGACAAGTGAGCAAGTTGCAGACATAGCTGCTGGGAATTCTCTATTTGGAATTCCTGGTGTGGGAGTGAAGACACTACGTACAGCCATCTTTGATTCTTTTGTTACGGAATTTGGGTATGATTACCTTTTGCCTACTTACGATTACTACGGAGATCTGGGGCTGACGGACTTGACCGTTATTGTCGGATTTCCTGATTCTACACATCAAGAAACGACTGAGTATTGTTCAGGAATTCGATCAGAAATGTTTGCGGGTTTGTACACTCCAATCTGGGATGGTGGAGCTAATGGTACTCCTTATAATGATGATAATTATTTTGCGGCTTACATGTATGAGGTTGTCACTCGCTACACTCCTTACATTAAGTTTTGGGAAATATGGAATGAGCCTGGTTTTGATTTTTCTGGAAATTGTGGATGGAGAGAACCTGGCGATCCTACATGTAATTGGTGGGATCAAAACCCTGATCCATGTGATTATAAATTACGTGCGCCAATAGAAAGTTATATTCGAACTTTGAGAATTGCGTATGAAATTATCAAAACGATTTCTCCTGATGATTACGTGGTTATAGCGGGAGTAGGTTTTGATAGTTTCCTTGATGCTATTTTAAGAAATACAGATAATCCCAATGGTGGAAGTAACGTAACAGCGGAGTATCCATTGACTGGAGGTGCGTACTTTGATGTCATGGGATTTCATTCTTATCCTCACTTCGATGGTACGACTATTTATTTTGATAATACAGTTGGAGGTTTTGTTACAGAGCGACACTCAGATAGAGCTGCTTTTGGAATTCCGTTTAAGCAAGATGCTCGACAAGGCATCCTAAATAATTATGGCTATGACGGAACAACTTATCCTAAAAAAGAATGGATCGTCACAGAAATTAATATTCCTCGTGATCCTGTAGGTGGCAATTGGATTGGTTCGGAAGAGGCGCAAAAAAACTTTATCATTAAAGTCATGGTCAACGCTATGAAATATGATGTAAACCAAATTCATACTTTTCGACTCGGAGAAAGGGAATACTTTGCGACGGCTAACAATGGTCAAACGGGAAATCCTGAGTTTAACTTGATGGGACTTTATCAACGGATGGACGATATTTTGCCCTACGAACAAATTATCAATATTGAAGGCATTGCCCACAAAACGGCCTCGGATTGTTTGTTTGGATCTACCTTCGATGCAGCCAAAACTAATGAAATGAACTTGCCCGCAGGGGTAGATGGTGGCGCATTTTTGTTTCCCAATGGAGATTACGTGTATGTCATTTGGGCAAAAACCACCGTAGATTTATCCGAGGTGGCTAGTGCGACTTACTCGTTTCCCACAAGTTTTGGGTTTACTGATTTATATAAAAAAGATTGGGATTTTTCTCAAACTTTCTCTTCAGATCAGATTAGTGCCAATAATATTAACCTAACAGCAACGCCTATCTTCCTTACTGAAGAAGAATATACCCCTCCACCTGTGATTACTTTATTTTGTCCTGCTGACATAACTGTATTTGCTGATGGTGGCGATAATGGAGCTAGCGTAAATTATAACCAACCTGATGTTACTACTACTTGTAGTTCTGGACTTGCTATTACCTTAACTGGCGGATTTGCGAGCGGAGATGTTTTTCCAATTGGTGTTACTCAAGTAGAATACGAAGCAACGGATGATTGTGGAAATGTGGTAATTTGTAATTTTAATGTTACCGTTCAAAGTCCTGTTGGTGGATGTCCAGATGAGATAAATGGATTTTCATTTCTAGGCGAGTACGAAGGACATAAATATTTCCTTTCTGAAAATATTTCTCGCCCTGCCGATGCACAAATTGCTGCTCAGACGGTAGGCGGTCACCTTGCCGTCATTAACTCGGATGGGGAGAATGGTTTTATCCAACAAAACATTTCCGATCTGGTCTATATTGGAATTAATGATGCCAACGTAGAAGAAACGATGGAATGGGTAAATGGCGACCCTGTTGATTTTACCAATTTTGACATCTGTAATTTTTGTTCTGGAAATAGCGATGACGATGATTATGTAGTAATGCATCCTTGGAATGGAGGATGGAGTTTTTCTAATCAATTCAATCAACGATTATTTGTAATTGAATTGCCTTGTGCGATTTCTACTCCTGAAGGAATTTTCTGCCCTGCTGATATTACAGTAGAAGCTACCTCTGCTGATGGTGCTATTGTTAATTATGATTTACCAACTACTGCTTCAAGTACATGTGATCCTGGTCCTGTCCAATTAATCTCAGGTTTTGCGAGTGGAAGTATGTTTCCAGTAGGAACTACGGAGGTTTTATATAACTCTTTCTTTAATGGACCTGCTGATGTTTGTCAGAATTTAGAGTTTTGTAATTTTAATGTTACAGTTCTTCCTTTCGATGGCGGTGGTGGTGGTGGAAATGACTGCCCTGAGGAAATTGATGGTTTTACTACCATTGGAGAGTTTAATGGACATAAGTATTATCTCTCAAATGATATTTCACGCCCTGTAGATGCGCAGGCCAATGCAGAGGCTAATAATGGTTACCTTGTAGTTATCAATGACCAAGCGGAGAATGATTTTATACAACAAAACATTTCCGAATTGGTCTATATTGGATTAAATGATTTTGATACGGAGGGAGATTTGATGTGGGTAAATGATGATCCTCTAAATTATAACAATGTAGATCCATGTGCTTTTTGTGAGGAAAATTCTGACGGAATGGACTTCGTCGTCATGCAGCCTTGGGATGGCGGATGGAGTTTTAGTAATTTTTGGAATCAGCGATTATATGTAATGGAAGTGGAGTGTGACAATGGAAATGGTGGTGGAAGTGGTATTACTTTTACGTGTCCACCGAGTATTACGGTAGAAGGAACTCCTGCTAATGATTACATGGAAATGGTGACTTGGGATATTCCTACGGCAAGTACAACTTGTCCAGATGGGGGCTTGACCATCACCCAGATTGCTGGAGTTGGACCAGGAGAGGTAGCTTACTCTCCTACACCTTCAGGTCATCCGATTGTTTATGAAATTACAGACGCTTGTGGTAACTCGGAACAATGCTTATTCTTTATATTTATCGAACCCGCAGATCCAATTTATGAATGTCCAGCCGATATTACAATCGAGGCTACCTCTACGACTGGAGCAATCGTTACGTATGATGATCCTACTTTAACTTCCTTTTGTGATGCTAATTTGAGTAATTATCAGGTGATTGCAGGCTTACCAAGTGGAAGTGAATTTCCTATTGGGACGACTACCGTTCAACTTTCCAATTTATTATTAGGAGGTGCTGCTTACTGCCAGTATGACGAGTTCTGTACTTTTACAGTTACGGTTACGCCTCAGGGTGGTGGCGGCGGTTGTCCAGACAATTTACCAGGATATGATTACCTCGGAGAATTTAATGGAAGTGCCTACTTTATGTCTAATGATATTGCTCGTCCCGAGGATGCCGAAGTTTTAGCCCAAGGAGTTGGAGGGCATCTAGTAACAATCAATTCACAAGCAGAAAATGATTTCTTACAACCCTACGTAAATGGAGTAGTTTATATTGGTCTAAATGATGCGGCTACTGAGGGAACTGTGGAATGGTTT
>JBCCJE010000633.1:0-4027 GCA_039027925.1 Bacteroidota bacterium | reverse complement strand
TTTGAGCAGAGCCTGAAAATTTTGTACAACTAACTTTCCTTAGAGTATGTCTAAAATTTTAAGGAACTGAAAATCAACAGTTTATGGTTTTGACGATAAATTCATAAACGATTATATCGAGATACATGAGTGCGTGAATTTGAAGTCAAGTTTCCCGAGTACTCGGGATTGGTTTTCAGGAAGTTAAAATTTAGACATACTCTTATTGCTTAACCAACTTAAAATACCCAATCGAACCATTCCTATTATTTACTTTTAAAAAATAAATTCCAGCCGTCAACTGTTCGTCAATGGCTAAATCAATCCTTGATTTTCCAGTTTGGAAATGTATTGTTTTTTGAAAAACTTGAACCCCCGAAACTGTCCACAGCGTCAACGCCAGGTCTTGGGATTTTTCCAACTCTACTTCTAAGAACAGTTGTTCAGAAAATGGATTGGGTGATGCTGCTATTTTTTCAATGCCTTGTAGTGGCCGATAAATGGATGTTTCTAATAAAATAGTAAATGAAATGGTCGAGAAACATCCGTTTTCGTCTAACGTGAAGCCCTCATAATTTCCTGCGGTAAGATTAGTGAACAAGCTATCAACCTGAAAGTCAACGCCATTAATAGAGTATAAAAGTGTACCCGTTCCTCCTACTCCCGATAGCGTAACTGTTCCATTTCCCATACCCGTATCCATAGTGGTTTGTCCTACGGATACGACTAGCTCATCTGGCTCTGCCAACGTCACAGTTTCCACTTGGGTACATCCATTTTCATCTTCCATCAATACTTCGTAAGATCCACTCTCTAAATTTTCAAATGTCCCAGTCGTGTTTGAAATGCCCGATAGCGTAAACTGAATTATCCCTGTTCCGCCCGTAGTGGTCAGATTAATTTCTCCGTCTGCTCCCTCATAACAACTTACTTCCGTAACTGATAACACATTCGCTTCAAGCAGATTAGGCTCCACCACGGCGACGTCAACTGGAAAAGTACAACCAATCTCATCTTCGACCCAAATCGTATAATTGCCACTTGATAGATTTTCAAAAAATCCAGTCGTGTTGACGGCCGTACCCAAAGTGTAGGTAGATGTACCTGTGGCATTTTGACTAACTAGCTGAATACTTCCGTTGGTCAGTCCGTGACAAGTGATATCCTGAATTTCCAAAACGGATACGCTCAGAGGATTCGGCTCATTGATATCTACTTCTATCATTGCGGTACAACCATTCCCATCGGTAACTTGAACAAGGTAAATATCTCCCACCAAGTCGGTAAAACTTCCCGTCGAGTTCGATAAATTATTTAAGGAAAATTCGTAATCTCCTGTCCCTCCGTTAGCGCTCACATTGATAACACCGTCTTGACCAGCGCAAGCAACCTGATTGGTACTCTCCAATTCAATACTCAATTGGGTAGGTTCATCTATCTCAATTGGAATACTGGTTACACAACCATTCGCATCCGATATTTCTACCGTATAATTTCCAACCATCAAATTGGAAAATTCGCCTGTGGTATTGGAGTTTCCGTTTAAGGTATAATTGATCGTACCCGTCCCGCCAGCCGAAGTTAAGATAACGAAGCCATCGTTTCCACCGTAGCAAGTGATGGTCTGTTGCGCAACAATGTCGGCAGTCAGTTCTGTGGGTTCATCAATTGTAAATGAAATGTTAGTGGTGCAACCATTCATATCTGATACTGCTACGTTATAATTTCCAACGGTCAAATTAGAAAATGTACCAGAAGTGTTAGTGTTACCATTTAGGGTATAATTGATCGTACCCGTCCCGCCAGCTGCAGTCAAGGAAACAGAACCGTCGCTTCCGCCGTGGCAGGTGATGGCTTGTTGCGTAGCAATGTCGGCAGTTAATGCTGTGGGTTCTTCGATGGTTGGCTCCATTATTGTTTGGCAGTTATTGCCGTCGGTTATCGTAATTTGGTAAGTTCCGGGCGTGAGATTATTAAAAATTCCTGACGTATTAGTTTCTAATCCATTTGAGTATTCGAAGTTGTCAGTACCTCCCGAAGCCGACACTTGTAGGCTACCATCGTTCGCTCCGTGACAACTGATATTGGTCAATTGAGTAATTTCAGCAACTACGGCGGTTGGCTCTTGAATAATTACTTCGGTTGAGGTAGCACACCCTTGATCGTCTGTACTTACAATTGAATAAGTACCGCCCACCAAGTTTGTAAATGAATTGTTATTTCCTTGTGCTACCCCGTTTAGCGTATAAGTATAATTTCCACTTCCACCCAAAGATTGAACGGTAATTATGCCCGTATTATCTCCATTACACGCCGTCACATCCTGAGTATCAGTAACTTCTAACTGCGTTGGTGAATCTCCAATAATTTCTAGCGAGGAATTAATTGCACAAGCATTCTCATCTACCACCAAGACAGGATATACCCCCGCTGATAAGTTTTCGAAAGTAGCAAAATTACTATTGATGGTGCTACCGTTGAAAGTAATCGTCGGCATCCCCGTCCCACCCGAAATATTTACCGTTACTGATCCCGTAGGTTCTGCGCAGGTAGCACTATTCTGATTGGTTAGTTCGATTATTATTGCTTCGGGTGCTGATATCTCTATTGTCTCAGAAGTTGTACAACCATTTTCGTCCATCACTTCTACGGTGTAGCTGCCACTCGCTAGGTTTTCAAATAAGGGATCATTTTGGAATCCTTGATTATTGATTTGGTATTGCAGATTGCCAGAACCTCCTTGCCCCGTCACTTCGATCAATCCATCGCTCGCCCCGTAGCAAATTAAATTATTCTGATTCGCTACTGCTAATTCTAAAGCTAGTGGTTCAGTCAGTGTAACTTCCATTGAGATAGTAGCGTCACCGTCGTCCACTACCACGGTATGTACACCTGCGGGTAAATTTGTAAAAGTATTACTCATCTGGGGGGTGCCTCCGTTGATGCTGTAGGTGTAGTCGCTTGTTCCTCCCGATGCCTCTACGGTAATGATTCCGCTAGAATCCCCGTGACACAGTAAGTCAGTTTGATTCGTTAAGGACATAACGAAGGGGATAGCTTCCAGACAGAAGTTAGCCGTTTCGTTAAATCCAAACGCACCACCCGAAGCTAATATCTCTCCGGCGGGACCAACCACTTGGTAATTTCCTTGTCCCCACGAACAACATATCCCATCACCGTAAGCATCATAAATTACAAAATCTAAACAGCCGTAAGGTACACAGACCTCCGTAGAATAAAGGGTCTCCTGCTCGGAGTAGCCTCCTCCACCCGCAATTTTATTTCCCGCATCATCAAATATGCTCCACGTGGTTTCTCCCGGATAATCATCTGTCACAACATTGACAAAGATATCAGTCTGGCAGACGTAATATCTATACGCTTGGGCGTAGGCTCGTCTTCCGACTATATTATTGGTGGAATCAACTGCCCTTACCGAATACCATTTTTCTTCATTCAAAACTAAATTTTGCAAAGTGTAGGAGGTTGTAGTAGTACTTCCGATGACTTCCATATACTTATCTCCTAATCTAAAAATATCGTAGCTGGCCGCTCCGGGTACGGTATCCCACGAGATAACTGCTTCGTTATTAGCAATACCGTTTATTTCAAAATTAGGCTCTTCAATAATTGTAAATCCCGTATCGGATTCGTCACTCTGCCCATTCCGACTCACCCTAATTCTAGCCTTACCTGTGGGGCTAGCAGGAGGTGTCCAATTGAAGTACCTCAGATTTCCCGCAACTGAATTGGAGATCATATTCCAATTGCCCCCATCATCCAAAGAATATTCTATGGTGAAATTTCCCGTATTTCCGTAGGCATCCCAACGTAAAGGTTCTTCCACTCCTGGTACCATTGGTTCTTCGTCACCGTTGGGATAGGTGACGACTATTTCATCCTTTACAAAATGATAAACTAAAAAATACCCCAAGGCCCACAGGAGTATTTTGCAGCCCCGTCAGATCTGGCATTTGGATATCAAGGAAGATCAGATCCACGTTTTGGTTCTGCAGATAGCCCACTGCCTCAATGGGATTGTTAAAGG
>JBCCJE010000632.1:0-4030 GCA_039027925.1 Bacteroidota bacterium | reverse complement strand
TACATTTTATGCGCAGTTATTTTTTCTTTATGCAAGGCGAAAAACGTAGGCGATGCGGGGCATCGGCGAGGCTTTTCAACGCAGCAGAAAGGAAAAAGAACAAGTAGAAAATGTAAAGTTATTATTGAACCATTCCTTAACCGTGTTTAGCCCCAGACTTTTATTGTACAAAGGCTTACAATAGTTTTTCCATTGCAAAGCAATTAATGGCCTTGGGTTATTTTACCCCGCGGTGGTAATCAACACAAAACTGCAACTACTTAGCATCATGCTTTGAGCACCTCGTGGGCTGAGAAAGCGGGAATGTAAGTGTTCTTAAAGCCAAATTATTGAGCGTTTATTGGCTTTAAGAACTTTTGCTTTACTTATTTGCCATCCCACGAAGTTCCCAAAGCAAGGTGCTAAGCAGTTACACAAAACTTTATAATCAAGAAAATTCTATCATTCTATCACTCCCCCCCTACTCCGTTTGCTTCACAAAGGTCGCCGAGTACACTCGATCAGTTACCAATTTCACCATGTACAATCCTTGTGGCAATTGGCTGATGTCCAACTGAATCGTCGAACTATTTTGACTAAGCACGGGTACTTCGATCAATTGTCCAGCCGACGAAATCAACTGTAGTTGTAGGTCAGTATCAAAACGTTCGTTTTTGATATTCAATACCGATTGGGCAGGATTGGGAAAAACCTCCAACTGATTGGCTTTCAAATCTGCTACACTCGTAGAATTGACAATGTTGATGGGATAAATACCCTTATCAAAAGTCTGCCCGTTAGAATTTTGGAAAGTAACGAAAAGAAAGTAAAAGTTATCCGTGGGCAGTTCATTGCTAGCAGGAATACCTACGAGCGAGATCGTTCCTTGTGCAACTCCCGACTCCTGCCCTATCACAGAAGCATCCGACACGATATAATCATTGGCTACTGTCCAGCCTGGCTCAATTTCTCTCAACCAAAACTTCACGCCACCGTTGCCGCCATCTACTACCGTGTTGCCAGTTCCAGCGTGAAAGGCAGCATCTACTACAATTTCTCCACCTACCTGATAGTCAAAATTTAAGTGAGTAAACTCATTGACAAATTCCAAACTAGGCGCTATGGGTGATAAAACCGTCACTACGCTAGAATCAGAGATACTTCCATCTACCGTTGTAGCGGTTATCGTGGTGGTGCCTTCGATGATGCCCTCGACTAACCCGTCGGTATCTACGGTAACGATGGAAGGATCAGCAGAAGTCCACATGACAGATTGGTCAGTAGCATCCGATGGACTAATTATGGTTTGCAATTGGAAAGATTCGGTAGGCATAATGGTTAGGGTAGGTGGATTCACATTGATACCGAAAACGGAGATAAAAGGAATACTATCCACTACCTCAATCGTACTGCTGGCCGATACTCCACTATTGTCATCCGTAGCCGTGATGATTGCCGTACCGAGAGCTAAGGCGGAAACATTTCCAAAACTATCCACAGTTGCAATTGTATTGTTATCCGATTCCCAAGTTAAGGAAGGATTGGTGGCGTTGTTGGGCGTAAACTGAGTAATCAATTGGAAATCCGTACTGGGCAGCATGTACTTTTGGGCAGGCAATAGTTGCATGTCCGTCACCGCTACCTCATCTGATCGTACTACCTCGTCGCTGTGATTATACACTCGCATAGCCATCGTACTGATGTGTCCACCAGCTTCACTAAATTGAACCGTAATTACATTGTTTTCTTGTAAAAAATAAAATGGAACGGGCACTTCGATCACTCCAAACCAACTCGGTCTCGGCAACTGATCGTAGCCAGCGTAATTACTCGGAACGGGAATTTCAAATCCATTAATTTTTACGGTAGGCTGCAAACTCAATCCGTGTGGTCGCCCCATCCCCAATCGAAGTACAGCTTCCCCTTGGTCTCCCTTGTCCACTCCATTGATATTAAAAGTATGCTCCGTGAATGGAACGATGGGCGTCAAATACGTATCCGCAAAATATTTTGTCTCATCTACAAACTCATTTACCATCACATCATCTTGGTAAGTGTATTCGATTACCATCGAACCCTCTGCCCCAATCACTACATTGTCCAAGGTGGAAAAATTATCTTCATCAAGCATTGGCGTTTCTGCCGCTTCGTCGAGGTATAGGTGTTTTACTCGGATATTGGAAATGACATTACCTTGCTGCTCCACCAAATTGAGCTTCACCTCGGTATCGTCAAAGTAAAGATTATTTAAAATCAAATACATTTTATTGCCTTCCACAAAAGCATTACATTGAATATCAGGATCAGTACTCCGAGTATCAATTCTTGTCCCTTTGACATCTGACCACAACTGATAAAATTTGACCATCTCCGTAAACTCCCAGAAATTTCCAGTTGAACCCGGCAATTCAAAATTTTGTCGCATCAATCGCCAAGGATAAGGATTCCCATTATCTTGAACACCCCAAAATGCTTTGACGATTACAAAAGGAATGGCAGATAAAATATCTTGCGGACGCTCGGAAAAAGTCAACAACATGGATGTCCATGATTTTAGCGTGAACCAATCTCGTAGAGGTGTCCACTCCGAAGATTCCATCGTTAAGGCACGACCACCAAACTCCGAGATGACGTAAGGCTTCACCTCCCCAAAGGAGAGCATACTGTAATGATCTATCATATCCATCGTTGCTTCCAGATTAGATCCTCTTCGAAGCCTGACATCGTTATTCCAATCCAAATTAAAATCGTAAAAGTGAATAGACCAAAAGTCCATTTTTTCGCCCGATGTATCCATAAATAACTTCCAGCGGTCGTGCCATCGCTGAAAATCATTCACCTCAAAATCAGGAAAAGCCGCACAGTAACCACCAATGGGAATATCATCTACTTGCGCCCGAATCGCATCCGCTGCGTCGTTGTGAAAATTAAAAATCTCTAAAGGCTGTAAGGGGCCCACGGTAACAAATTCGTACAACGGCTCATTCATAATTTCGATGTAGGTGGGTCGAGGTTGCCCATTCCCTCCGTGAAATTCATTAACGAATCTGCCCATGTATTCGCCCGTGGCCGTTCCGTTGGCGAAGGCCCATCCTTGGGCATTAAGCGTGCCGTCGGGATAAAAAGGCCGCTGTTGGGCAGCAATGACCAGTTCGTTTCGAGATTCGAAGAGTTCGTGTACAGGGTTGTTGGCGTAGTTATTTCTTGCCGTCTGCCCTCTACTCGCTATATCCGCAGGATCAGCGAATCCCGGTCGAGTGGGATCTTCTGCCACCTGATTACCATGCCAACTAACACCACCTGTATTCCTTCCTAAGTAAACATCGTAACCATTCAAGAAAGAATCTCGAAGTTCGGTCCAAGTACCGAAGTTGTTGCCTGCTGCCCACTCATTTTCTGATTGGTCAGCGTGGATTTTTACCATTCGTTTTCGATTGAAGGTATCGAGGTCGCCCACGGTGTGGCGAAAGTTGGGATGAACGTCAATAGTAATTTGACTGAATAATGAAATTTGAATCAACAAAAAGCTAAGGGTAATGATTTTTTTCATTTCAATTTATTTTTGATTTTAAAAGATTCAGTTAAGGTTAGTAAAGTTATCGAACACCGTATTTTTCTGGGTGTCGAGCAAGTGCCGTTCCTCTGGTGCTTTGATAAAAACTAGATCACTAATTTTGCTACTAATGCCTGCCTGCTGGTAGTGCTTTGTAATTTTAAAAGTTCTAAGGGGACGAGATGTTCGGTAGCAAAAACAATTCATTTACATTTTCCTAAAAGTCCCAGAGGGACGACACATCGGTAGCAAAAACAATTCACTTACATTTTACAAAAAGTCCCAGAGGGACGACACATCGGTAACAAAAACAATTCATTTACATTTTCTTAAAAGTCCCAGTAGCCCACAGATTAGGAATTAATGATTGCAAAACGATTAAACCTGTCGGATGCGGGAGTGATTGGTTCTAGCTATGAGAGGACTCTACCATCAATTTTTGTACATAACTTGCGATTTTGTAGGATGCCTCTCCCCCGCTGGCGGGGGTCGGGGGGT
>JBCCJE010000631.1:0-4050 GCA_039027925.1 Bacteroidota bacterium | reverse complement strand
TAAAAGTCCAAACTTTTAATTGTCGCATTTCAAAACGCCGATATCATAATTAAAGGATAATTGTAAAAGTATTGTTCTTAAATATTATGTTTTTTGAATGGGTATAAGTTTGGGGAAAAGTAGAATCAATGCAACTTTTTGTTAAAAAGTATTCCAACAGAGTTTCGGTCGTGGATGCCGCTTGTGTGGTAGCGATTGCGATTGCGCTATTTTTTATCCAGAAAGATCATCTACGATTGGACTTTTGGAACGATGAAATATATACCCTAAAAAATTTTGTTTTTGTTCCAATATCTACCACCTTGACTGATTATCACATACCGAATAATCATATCTTTTTTAATCTCCTCAATAATATTTTTCTAAAACTAATTGGTATCCACCATCTTCACGATCTTATGGAAAATCCTATCCTCGTGAGGATACTGCCTTTTACTTACGCCTTGATGACCCTTTGGTTGGTTTATTTTTTTGGGAAAAAATTCTTTAGCTTATCTGTAGGGATTCTTTCCGTAATTATATTGTTAACCTCCGTCGGATTTTTCAATTTTGGTTTACAGGTTAGAGGTTATAGTTTGAGTATGCTGCTACTTATGACAATGATTTATGGGAGTGCTAGTTACATTCGAGCAGATAAAAATAAATACTTATATCTCACAGCGGTGGCGGCTTGTTTAGCATTTTTCACAGTTCCAATCAATATTTACCCAATACTAGGGACGGCTACTTTTTTCTTTTTTGCGTCGGTATTTTTCAAATATAAAAAACAGCACCGAACGAGCATCAAATATTTCAAAGTAGATGTTGCGCTCGGATTGGGGTCATTGCTAGGGTTTATTTTTTATCTCCCTAATTTCGAAGCAGTATTTTTTAACGAATACGTCATCAGCCAACATGCCTTCAATTCAAAGGTATTCGAAGAATTCATCCCTGGATTTTGGAAAGGATACTTGAACAAAAGATACTTACTTACTTATCTATTGATAGGAGGAATAGGCGTATCGGTACTCACTAAAAAAGGGTTCTTTTTTAAAAATGAAAATGTATTGTTATTCACTACTTGCTGTGTGCCTTTCCTATTGAATTTTGTGAGAGGAGAAGAAATTCCAGAAAGAGCACTCTCCATGCTAATTCCTATTTTGTCCATTGTACTCGGGGTAGGAATTGTCTCTATTTTTCGGATTAACAATAAGGTGAGGACTTTTGCCTTACTTGGAGTTTTTTTAATTGGTGGATATTGCTACTACGTTTTCCAAAATGAAATTGTAAGCATCGAAGCGCAACTTCAGCTTAACCTCCACGGTGGACACCGATCCCAAAATTTAACTTACAATTATTATATGGCACATTATCAGCCCTTGGCGGCAGCTAGGTACTTTCACGATAACTACTCCAAGAAGTCCTCGCCGTTGGTCGTTTTTTCCTGCGAACCTCACGGATTTTATAATTATTTAGAAAAATTTGATATTTCTTATTTAAAAAAAGATGCCTTAATGGATTTATTAAAAAATAAGGTGCCCAAGGTTTTTGTAGTTGCTCGTTTTCCCAACGAAGTCCATCAATACATCAAGGATCATTTTGGCGATACCTACGATGTACAAAACTTACAGGTGGATTTTACTTACAATAATTTTTTAAGACTCACCGTAAAATCTTAATTTAGCTGACCTAATCATTAACATTTGGTACATCCATGCATTTCAAACTCACTCGATCGGACATTTATTTAGCGTTAATCTTTTTTGGTATTTCCATCATTATCGGGAGTATGGATTATGCTAACTATCCCGAAGGAAAGCTCTACTTGCTGTGGGTAGATCACGTTAACTTTATTTTGTTTTGTGCTGTTTCGGTTTACGTTTTGATCTACATTATCTTTGCTAGGTTTTTTCCTACCAAGCAGTTTGTATTACTTTTTATCACGGGGATTGGTTGGCTATTTATTATGGGAATTTTAGAAATCCAATGGCATTGTTATTTTAGAGTTTGCGAATGGGACGGTTGGACGATGACTGCCATTTATTACGCCCTTGTCTCGCACATTGAGGGGACAGGCATTTTTGCAACTTTCTTGTTAGGAAAAAAACTTTACGACGCCCAAGCCCACCTGATCAACATTGAGAAAGAAAAGAAAGAATCCGAACTGCGCTTGCTCAAGTCACAGATTGATCCTCATTTTTTGTTTAATAACTTGAATACCATTGACTCCATGATTGATTCTAATCCTAGAGGAGCCAAGGTGTATTTGAATAAATTGTCGCAGCTCTATCGCTATCTTATTTCTAGTAAAGATTTTGAAGTTGTTCCTTTGGAGGAGGAGTTGGAGTTTGCCAGAAACTACATGTTCTTGATAGAAAGTAGATTTGGTGATGCTTACCAATTTGAAATATTAGACCAAACCCAAAGCACAGATATTCAGTTGATTCCTCCGGGTGCTTTGCAAACTTTGTTGGAAAATATTGTTAAACATAATCACGGAAGTTCCATTGCTCCTATTAAAACTAACATTCATATCACGGATAAAGAAATCATCATCACTAACAATATAAAATCGAAACAAGGAAAAGTTGATTCTACGGGCATTGGACTGACTAACCTAAAGTCAAGGTATAAACTACTGACCGATAGCGATATTCAAATCCAATCTACCGAGCACTTTACCGTAAAACTACCTAGTATCAAACAAGTTGCTTAGCTATGAATATATTGATTCTGGAAGATGAAATTCCAGCCTACCAAAAATTACTTACTTTTATCCATACTGAGATTGCGGACGGCAAAGTAGTAGGATGGGCACGATCCATCGAGGAGGCAGCATTATTTTTCAGTAAAAAACCACAACTCGATTTGATTATTTCCGACATTGAATTATTGGATGGTATTTCGTTTGAGTTATTTGAAAAAACAAAAGTGGATTGTCCTATTATTTTTTGTACGGGTTTTGACCAATACGTTTTGAGGGCATTTAAAACTAATGGTATCGCCTACCTACTAAAGCCCTACTCTCTCGAAAACTTTAGGGAAGCCTACGAAAAATACAAGACGCTTTTTGCGAAAAAAGAAACGAAACCCATTGATGAAAATATCTTGAAGGAGCTTCAAGAAATCCTACACAGCGATAAGAAATCCTACAAACAACGATTCACCGTAAAGAAAAAAGATGGCATCAAACTATTAGACACTAAGGATATTGGTGCCTTCGAGGCCAATGGAGATTTTTGTATGGCAATTGATCGGGAGGGAAAAAAACACGCACTCAATAGTACACTTTCGGAGGTAGAAGAAAAAATTGATCCTACTCGTTTTTTTAGGATTAACAGAAGTCAGATTATTAATGTGGACTTTTTAGAAAAGGTAGAACCCTACTTTAAAAATCGGTTAGCTATAAAAATGAAATTTACTAAGGAGATAGTTTACACGAGTAGCAACAAAACGCCTAGCTTTAGGAAGTGGCTGGAAGGGTAGAATGTTTTGCCTGCGAGGGGAAGTGAGAGCGGGTATATTTATCTCCTTATTTTCAGGTTTAGTATATTCTTTAGGAATGGTGCATTAATAAATTTACATTTTATGCGCAGTTATTTTTTCTTTATGCAAGGCGAAAAACGTAGGCGATGCGGGGCATCCTGTACTTGCTTGATGCCAGAGCATCAAAGGCTTTTCAACGCAGCAGAAAGGAAAAAGAACAAGTAGAAAATGTAAAGTCATTATTGAACCATTCCTTAATAAAGTCCAACAAATCCTCAATCTCCCTACGCTCAAAGCCCGTATTCTATTTCCACTACAATAAAAAAAGGCGAACAAGATCACCACTATCTTATTCACCTTATTATCACAACTAAACACCTAAAGCGTACGAGCCTAAGAAACTCGTACTATCTGTTTACAAAAAACATAATGATTGAAAACCGAAATATCGGTTTCAGAAAAATAACTCACTTTGCTAATTATGAATTTCTCTACTGCCCCTGTCCCATCGAAAAAGCTAACTCCCCGTCGAAGGCGTATAAATTTTCGGTTTTGATAGTATCAATATCGTGTTCCTCGGCTTGG
>JBCCJE010000630.1:0-4054 GCA_039027925.1 Bacteroidota bacterium | reverse complement strand
TTACATTTTCTACTTGTTCTTTTTCCTTTCTGCTGCGTTGAAAAGCCTCGCCGATGCCCTGCATCGCCTACGTTTTTCGCCTTGCATAAAGAAAAAATAACTGCGCATAAAATGTAAATTTATTAATGCACCATTCCTAAATGAGGAAACTACCCTCGGGTTATTATGCTCTAATGTTTTTAAGATTTCTATTTTCAATTGCCCTTACTATTTCTTTTGCTATTTTATAAAGTCCAGCTTAGCAATAGTTACCCAATTAATAAAACCCTCTAACCTCTGAAATTTACCTGCTTGCCTACTTTGCTGTGCCCTAGAGTATGTCTAAAAATACTTTTTTTTAATTTCTTTCTAGCCTAAAACATAACTTGGATTCAAAATAATGATAGCACTTCATAAAATTATTTTAACTCAATTTGTTTACCTTCAATTTTTGTAAGTAAACTTTTTCAACAACTACAAAACCAACTTAAAATCATGCTAGCCATAGATCCAAAAAAAACACCACAAAAAGATTTACATCAATATCTGTTAGGATGCGTTGCACCTAGACCGATTGCTTTTGCGAGTACAGTTGACGAAAACGGAAACCATAACATTGCACCTTACAGTTTCTTTAATTGTTTTAGTTCTGCCCCTCCGATTGTTATTTTTTCATCCAATCGAAGAGGAACAGATAACACCACTAAAGATACTTTGCATAATATCCAAACCACGGGCGAGGTGGTTATTAATATGGTTAGTCATAGCATTGTACACCAAATGGCGGTAGCAAGTATTTCTTTTCCTCCAGAGGTTGATGAATTTAAAAAATCTGGCCTGACTCCCATCCCTTCGGATTTGGTGAAACCTTACCGAGTAGCAGAGTCTCCTGCTCAACTTGAATGCAAAGTTCAGCAAATCATTTCTTTGGGCGATCAGGGCGGTGCGGGCAACTTAATTATTTGCGAGGTCGTCCGAATACACATTGACGAAAATGTATTGAACGATAATAAAAGAATTGATCCCCACAAAATTGATTTGATGGGTAGAATGGGAAGAGCATTCTACGTAAGAGCGAGTGGAGAAAATATATATTCCATTTACCAGCGAGTGACGGAGATAGCGATTGGGTACGATCAACTCCCCGAGAGTATTCGCAACAGCGAAATCCTGACTGGAAATAATCTAGGACAGTTAGCTGGATTGACTGCGCTACCAACCGAGTCAGATGTTCAGCAACTAAAAAATGACGAGGAAAT
Organism: Bacteroidota bacterium; assembly: GCA_039027925.1. GTDB lineage: Bacteria > Bacteroidota > Bacteroidia > Chitinophagales > Saprospiraceae > CAJQQY01. The sequence continues at coordinate 2,816 of JBCCJE010000630.1, read as the reverse complement.
GCAGCGTATTTTAAATTCTGAAAATGCAAAAGAAACGCTTCACACTTTTGCGAAAACCATTTTGGATGAAACGGATAATCGAAAATTTGCTGCGGAAGTTTTGATGTTAGCAGATATGATTTAGGAGAAGTGCAGGTGGAGAGGCATAGTTCAGTAGCGACAGCCCCCCTAACTACCCTTCCGCTTCCGCTCATTAATAATATTTCGAATCCAATTCGGAATGATGATCGCTCCAGCGAAAAGGTATAAATAGTAGGTAAACAAGCGCCAGATAGTTGCGATGATTAGCGAAAGGGTTTTGGAAGAAACATAATCCCTTAGAAATCCTCCAAACAAAACTTCGGCAAAACCAGCACCTCCGGGCGTAGGGCTAAATGCCATAATCACAAACATCGTTTGTAGTCTTGCGTAGAGGTTGGATTGGGTTTCAAAATCCGTAGGGGTGTGTACGAATGCAATGATTAAACAATTCAGTAACAAAAATCTACACGACCAAGCGACTGCCGTTGCTAAAAATGCGCCCACATGGAAGCCCCACTTCTTCTCCTTCATCTCGGCACTCGCCACGATAATATCATTGCCTAGTTCGACGGCTTTCCGTCGGTATCTTCTGAGAAATCCCAAACGTGTACATCCTACTATAATCCTTTTGATCGCCCTCGGATTGATAAAAAGGCCGTAGAAAAATAGAATCCCGTAGGTTGCCATGAATAGATAAGCGCCCAAAAAAGTATAGCCCCAGCCATCAATGTCAGCAAGTGACTGCATGTTGGGTCGGATCATATTTGTCCCAAAAAATAAAAACAGAATGGGCAAAAATCCCACAAAGAAGATGGTATCTAAAATCGCCGTGTGAAGCACCAGCGTCGTAGTTTTGGCAGCGGGCAGTTTTTCTTGCGCCAACACGACCATCGCTACGGCTGACCCTCCTACACTCGTAGGAGATACCGCCGAACTAAACTCCCAGATAAAAATCAGTTCGATACATTTTTTCCAGCTAAATTCTTTTTCGGATAAAATGCGCAAGCGAGTGGCGTAAGCGATGTGGCGAACAATTAAGAGCGCAAAGGACATGGCTACCCAAAATAGCGTATGTCCCGTCCATTGGATTTTCGCAAATTCTTCGGGATCGAATACCCGCCAAAGTAGATAAAACACAACGCCCAAACCAATAATAATAGGTAAGATAACTCTCGAAGTACGAATGGAATTTAGCACTTCCTGTTGTTCCTCATTAAATTCTTCAAGGTTAATTTTGCTCACGTAACTGTATTGTTAGGCTTAGGGTGATTTTACTATCTTCTCCCTTTGCGTGTCTAGATTTTCGACGGGACGAACTAGGGTACTTTGTCTAAAAAATTTCAACTACTACGCTCTTTATGCTCTACTCCCCGTGCTTCATTTCCCGTTCTCTTTTCCCTTATCAAAAATTTAGAAAAGAAAACGAAAGATAGTAAAAACCGTTCATTGAAATTCACAATTATTTCTTTTTACAAAAATTTAAATTCCTCCAAGCAATTATTTTATTCGTTATACTTTCATTCCTTACCTTTACGAGATGGACGAACGGATTCGAAAATGGCGATTGATTTTAGGAAAAAAAGCAGATCAAGATGGACAGGTCTCGCTCTCTCCCGAAATGAAAGGAATGGATGATGTACTAGAGGCATTATATGATTCCGAACGGAAAGCAGGGCTAGGAAGTTCATCGCCCAATGTGAATCGTTGGTTGGGAGATATTCGAAAATATTTTCCTAGCTCCGTCGTCCAGCTCATGCAGAAGGATGCTTTGGAAAGGTTAAAACTAGAGCAAATGCTCCTCGAACCCGAACTCCTCGACGCCGTAGAACCCGACGTCAATCTAGTGGCTACCTTACTTTCGCTCAAAAAAGTACTTCCCAAAAAAACAAAAGAAACGGCTCGGGCAGTAGTCAAAAAAGTAGTGGAGGACTTGGAGAAACGGTTAAAAAATCCCCTCCGACAAGCTATTCAGGGCGCCATCAACCGAGCGGTCAGAAACCGACGACCCAAGCACAACGAGATTGATTGGCACCGAACCATTCGTGCCAACTTGAAGAATTACCAACGAGAGTTGGATACCATCATCCCCGAAATTTTGATTGGTCACGGAAAAAAAGGACAAGCACTAAAGTACGTCATTCTCTTGGTAGATCAAAGTGGATCAATGGCTACTTCGATGGTTTACGCAGGTGTGCTCGGTGCGGTGATGGCTTCACTCCGATCCATCAAAACACACATGGTCGTTTTTGATACGGCGGTAGTTGACCTGACGGAACAGTTGGATGATCCCGTTGATTTGCTTTTTGCTACTCAGCTAGGAGGAGGAACAGATATTAACCGAGCCTTGGGCTACGCCGGGGGATTGATTCGAAAACCCGAAGACACCATTTTGGTTTTGATTTCTGACCTGTACGAAGGTGGCAATGAAAATGAGATGCTCCAACGCACGGCATCCATCAAGGCAGCGGGTACTCAGTTCATCACGCTACTCGCATTGGACGATCACGGTGCGCCCATGTTCGATAAGTCCGTAGCTGCCAAATTTTCGGCGTTGGGTATTCCTTCGTTTGCTTGTTCGCCCGACCAATTTCCGAGTCTGATGGCCGCTGCTATCAAGCAAGAAGATATTAACAATTGGATGGCGAGAGAGGGTATCGTAGGAAAAGGATGACTTGCTCAAAATGTATTTACGTTGTTTTTAACTCATTGATTATTTTTTAAAAAATCACCTACTATGGATGGATACGTAAAAATGGAAATGCTCAAAAAAGGATTGGCGGAGATTACTTTTTTTC
>JBCCJE010000629.1:0-4069 GCA_039027925.1 Bacteroidota bacterium | reverse complement strand
GTCTAGTTAATATGAGCTAACATTTGCCTAATGTCATGCTCAAACTACAAACAAATACCTCAATTTTTTTCCGCTAATTATTTTTTGGTCAACAATCTAAGCTAGGTTTTCTACTCAACTTCTAGGATGAGCGATGAGCCACTTTTTTATTTTGTGGTGTTATGTCAACCTTAGATGTCGGTGGATGTTAATAGAATATTTCTTAGCAAAGACACAGCGTCGTGATAGATTTTCCATTGGAAAATTTCACATAAAAGAACTTAGCATCTCCGCATCTCGTATGTTTGTAAAAGTTGAAAAGACTCCAGAGAAAGATAAAACGCAGAGGTGCGGCGGTACATAGCATTTTCCGCTAAAAAATTTCACAAAAAAAGAACTCAGCGTCTTCGCAACTCTGCGTTGAAAAAATCACAGAGCAAGATGGAACGCAGAGATGCAGTAGTGCGGAGAATTTTCCATTGGGAAATTTCACATAAAAGAACTCTGCATCTCTGCGTTGGAAAAAAATCACGCAATCATTTTTTACAAAATAATTCACTCAATGAAAATCAAATCACTATGGCTAATGCTACTGACAGTCTTCCTGACTTCCAGTAGCGGGTTAGCCCAAAACACCAAAGTCACGCTGAGCGGATACGTCAAAGAAGCCGCTAGCGGAGAAACCTTGATCGGTGCTACCGTCTATATCAAGGAACTACAAAACGGAACGACGACCAACGAATATGGGTTTTACTCATTATCCGTTCCGCAGGGAACTTATCAGATAGATGTGTCCTACATCGGATTTGAAAATCAACTCCAAACTGTAGATTTACGAATGAACACCAAGCTGGATTTTGACATGGGCGCTTCCAGCCAACAGTTGGTGGAAGTCGTTGTCACCTCCGAGGCGGAAGATGTCAACATCACGAATACCGAGATGAGCGTAAACAAAGTGAGTATTGCGACGATTGAAAAAATGCCTGCGTTGTTGGGTGAGGTGGATGTCGTCAGAAGCATTCAATTGTTGCCGGGTGTTTCGACGGTAGGAGAGGGGGCTACAGGATTTAATGTACGGGGCGGCAGCATTGATCAAAATTTGATTTTGCTGGACGAAGCTCCCGTCTATAATTCTTCTCACCTGTTCGGTTTCTTTTCGGTATTTAATCCCGATGCGGTAAAGGATGTGAAGCTCTACAAAGGAGGAATTCCTGCTCGTTACGGCGGACGATTATCCTCTATTTTGGATGTGCGGATGAAAGAGGGCAACATGAAAAAATACGAAGTGAACGGTGGGGTAGGCTTGATCTTTAGTCGGCTATCCGTAGAAGGCCCTATCAAAAAAGACAAGGCATCCTTCATCGTGGCGGGGCGTCGGTCGTACATTGATGTCATTGCTCGACCAATCATTGAGCAGCAAGTGGGCGGTGATACAAAGTTGAATTTTTACGATTTGACCTTAAAGACTAATTATAAGATAGATGACAATGATCGTATTTATCTTTCGGGCTACTTAGGCCGCGACAATTTTGGTTTTGGCAACCAAGCAGGTTTTAGTTGGGGAAATCAGACGGCGACCCTTCGGTGGAATCACCTGTTTAGCGAGCAGTTGTTTTCTAATTTTACGGCCTTCTTTAGTAATTATGATTACGAAATTAATTTCGGGTTGGACTCAGATAATACTTTTGATTGGAGCGCCAACATCAAAAACTACAGCTTGAAATCTGACTTCTCCTACTTCTTGAATCCTGATAACCTCATTACCTTTGGCGGTCAGGCGGTACTTTATAATTTTGCACCCGCCAACGCTTTTTCCAATAATGATGGAGAAAATTTGGATTTTTCCTTGGATGATAAGTACGCTTTAGAAACTGGGCTTTTTATAGAAAACGAGCAGAAGATAAGCAATCGAATTTCATTGCAGTACGGCGTACGTTGGTCATTTTTTAATTATATGGGAGAAGGTACGGCGTACGAATTTGAGGAAGCGGAAGCACCCGGCGAAAGGCGATTTCCGATCACGAGTGCTACTCGTACCTTTGACCAATGGGAAAGCATTCAAACCTATAATAACTTCGAACCGCGCTTTTCTATCAAATACCAACTCGACCCCACAACTTCTTTGAAGGCGAGTTATAACCGAACGGCGCAGTACATCCACTTGGTATCCAACACCACCGCAGCTACGCCCGTGGATGTTTGGACGCCAAGTACCAACAACATCAAACCACAAACAGCCCACCAAGTTGCTCTCGGATTATTTAAAAACTTTAAAGACAATACCTACATCACTTCGTTGGAGGGGTACTTCAAGCCTTACCGAAATTTATTAGAATTTGTGGACGGGGCAGATTTACTCCTAAATGAGTTTTTGGAGGGAGAATTATTTTCCGCTAAGGGAAGAGCCTACGGTGCGGAATTGCAGATCGAAAAAAAGAAAGGAGATTTTACGGGATGGATGAGTTACACCTTGTCACGCTCGGAACGACAGGCAGATGGTATTAACAACGGGGAGTGGTTTCCTTCCCGATTTGATCAGACGCACAGTTTTAGTACGACGGCTTTTTATGAGTTGAATAAGCGATGGTCGTTTTCTGCCAATTTTGTGTTGAACTCGGGTACGCCCACTACTTTTGCTACGAGCCGTGTCGAGCTGCAAGGTTACGTCATTCCGCACGTTTTTAATGAGAAAAGAAATAATGTACGGATTCCGCTTTACCATCGGTTAGATGTTTCCGCTACGCTCAAAGGAAAAGAAAAGCCGGGCAAAAAATTGAAAGGGGAGTGGGTATTCTCGATCTACAATTTGTACAACCGAAGAAATCCATTTTCGATTTACTTCAGAGAAGATCGTATCCGAACGCCGCAGGGCACGCCCATCAACACGAACGCCATTCGGTTTTCGGTGATCGGTAGTTTGATTCCGAGTGTGGCTTATAATTTTAAGTTTTAACCTCATCCAACGATGACGAAAAATAAATGAACTGATTCATAAAAAAATCTACACTCATTGAGTCAAGCCCGTTCAGTTGGACACTTACTATCTAGCCCGTTCGCCTTGACAATGAGGTTTTTTAAAAAAAAATTAGACAATGAAAAAATATTTCTTTTTTATTATAACAATAGTCTTACTTAATGCCTGCGAAGACAAGATAGACTTGGATTTGCCAGAAGATGGTAGCCAATTGGTAGTGGATGCGTGGATTAACAATAAGTCCGAGACGCAGGTAATTAAACTACGCAGAACAATCCCTTACTTCGATAACACCTTTGCGCCTGAGGTAACTGGGGCTACGATAGTTGTAGCGGATAGCGATAGTACCCTTTTCTTTTTTGAGGATAATGATAACGACGGAGATTACACTTGGACACCAGGGCCAGGGGAAACTTTGGTACAAGAAGGCAAAGACTATGGTCTTTTCATCGAGCTAGATGGTGATGAGTATATCTCTATTTCGAAAGCCAATCGAACCGCTCTGGTAGATTCCATTAGCTATGAATCTCGGGAAGACTTGGTAGGGCAGCCCGACGGAATTTACGCCACGCTTTTTGCTCGGGATCGGTCAGGGGAAGGCGATGTGTACTGGATCAAAACTTTTAAAAATGGAGAATATCTCAACAAACCTCAGGAACTAAATATTGCCTATGACGGCGCATTTGGACCAGGAGCCAACTCAGATGGCATTTTATTTATAGTTCCCATCAGGGAGGCGATCAATCGTGTTCCAGATTTTGAAGATGATGCGGTGGATGATGCGGATGTGCCTCCCTACGCAATTGGCGATAGCCTAAGAGTAGAGGTGCATTCTTTGACGCAGGAAGCATTTTTCTTTTTGCTACAAGCGAGAGAGCAGATGACGCAGGGAGACAATGGTATCTTCGCCACGCCGATTACGAATGTTCCTTCCAACATCGTAGCGCAGTCGGCAGATGCCAAAGAAGAACCCGTTGGATTCTTTAATGCTGCTATCGTGGCTACTACTTCGAAAGTGATTGAGTAGCGATTCAGCCATTTCTTATATGGAGATATGTCGTCCCGCTGGGACTCTTGAAATATGCAAATGGATTGTTATACCCTACCCATATTTTG
>JBCCJE010000628.1:0-4074 GCA_039027925.1 Bacteroidota bacterium | reverse complement strand
TCTTTTTTCGCCTTTCACAAAGATAAAATGACCGAGCATAATATGTAAATTTATTAATTTACCATTACATTGAGTTTTGCAATTACTTCGGTAGTTTATTTTTTATCAAATCCCTAACTTCGCAAAAATTTAAATATCAATAGCATTATGAGAAATATACGGATACTCCTTTTAATGACTACCACCCTTTTTTTTAGCACAACTCATCTTTTTTCCCAAAAAAAAGATAAAAAGAAATGGGACGTGAATAATCCTCCCGGGGATTACAAGGAGATAACATTTACTACGAATGAAGGTACTTGGATGAACCTAGATGTAAGTCCTGATGGGAAAAAAATTGCCTTTGACCTGCTGGGAGACATTTACGAAATTCCAATCACGGGAGGTATAGCAAAACCTTTGAGAACTGGATTGGCCTACCAAGTGCAGCCAAGGTACGCACCCGACGGGAAGCACATCTTATTCACTAGCGACGAAGGAGGGGGTGACAATATTTGGTACATGAAAGCTGATGGCTCCGATGGAAAGCAAATCACTAAAGAAAGTTTTAGGCTTTTAAATAACGGTACATGGATGCCAAGCGGTGATTACGTCGTAGCCAGAAAACATTTTACTTCTACTCGATCATTAGGCGCAGGAGAACTATGGATGTATCACCTCTCGGGTGGGGAAGGGATTCAACTGACCAAAAGAAAAAACGATCAACAGGATGTGAACGAACCTTGTGTCTCGCCCGATGGTCGCTACGTTTACTACAGCGAGGACGTTTACCCCGGTGGCTATTTTCAGTACAACAAAGATCCCAATAGTCAGATTTACGTTATCAAAAGATACGATAGAGAAAAAGGGGAAACCAAGACTATCATCGGAGGGCCGGGCGGTGCATTTCGTCCGCAGATTTCACACGATGGAAAAAAGTTGGCTTTCCTCAGAAGAGTAAGAACCAAGTCCGTTTTATTTGTTCACGATTTGGAGTCGGGAGAAGAGCGCGTCCTTTACTCTGATCTCTCAAAAGATCAAACCGAAGCGTGGGCGATCTTTGGTGCCTACACGGGATTCGACTGGACACCCGACGATCAGCACATCGTCATTTGGGCAAAAGGAAAAATTCAAAAAATAAATGTTGCTGATAAATCTGTTATCAATATTCCCTTTGAGGTAAATGCCAAGCATAGAGTTTACGAAACTGTTACCGTTAATAACAAGGTGCACACGAAAGCATTTCAAGCCAATGTCATCCGTCAAGCTAGGACTTCTCCCGATGGAAAAATTCTAGTATTCAACGCAGTAGGTTATCTTTGGAAAATAAATTTGCCGCACGGAAAACCTACTCGCCTAACAAAACATTCCCATTTTGAATACGAACCAAACTTTTCACCTGATGGCAGCGAAATTGTCTATGTCACTTGGGACGATGAAGCACTAGGGAGTGTCAGAAAATTAAACTTAACGACGGGGCAAAGTAAAAAACTTACTCCCCAAAAAGGTAATTACCGCACCCCTGCTTTTTCTCCTGATGGTAAAAAAATTGTGTACGTAAAAGCTGGCGGTAACGATCATCAAGGATTCACCTACACCAAAGAACCAGGAATTTATATGATACCTAGTTCGGGTGGAAAAGGGGAGTTAATTACCCCCAAGGGAGAATACCCTAGCTTTAGTAAGGATGGGAAAAGCATCTTCTTCCAAACGGGCGGCTATCTTTTTGGTAGCTTGAAAAAAACCTTTAGAAAAATCGGAATAGACGGCAAAGATGAGTTGGAAATTTTTAATACCAAATACACCAACCAATTTGCGCCGAGTCCCGATAATGAGTGGATTGCCTTTACGGATTTATACAAGGTTTATGTTGCTCCTATGCCCAAGACGGGTCAGTCGGTTGCGCTTTCTGCTAAGACCAAAGCTGTACCAGTAGCAAAAATTGGTAGAGATGCGGGGATCAATTTGCATTGGAGTAAAGATAGCAAAACGGTACATTGGACACTAGGCAATGAATACTTTACCAACTCAATTGAAGATCGTTTTACTTTTTTGGGAAAAATAGATTCTGTACCTCCGATAGATACCGTGGGGATTAAGATTGATTTAAAAATAAAAACAGACAGCCCCGAAGGCACGATTGCTCTGACCAACGCAAGGATTATCACAATGGACAAAGCAGGAGTGATCGAAGCGGGAACGATCATCGTCAAAGATAACGTGATCCAAGCCATCGGAACTTCCAATAAGGTAAAAATACCCGCCGACGCCAAAGTGATCAATTGCTCGGGCAAAACCATCATGCCGGGCATCGTTGATGTTCACGGACATCTCGGTAATTTTCGCTACGGCACTAGTCCAAAAAAACAATGGCACTACTACGCCAACTTAGCCTACGGCGTGACTACGGCTCACGATCCATCCTCCAACTCCGAGATGATTTTTGCACAATCCGAATTAATCAAAGCTGGAGAAATGGTGGGTCCTCGATTATTTTCTACTGGGACAATTTTGTACGGTGCGGAGGGTGACTTCAAAGCCGTCATCAATAATCTGGAAGATGCCAAATCTGCGCTCCGACGAACGAAAGCCTACGGTGCATTTTCGGTAAAAAGCTATAACCAACCCCGAAGAGATCAACGGCAGCAAGTACTCAAAGCAGCCAAGGAATTGAACATGATGGTTGTGCCCGAAGGAGGTTCTTTTTTCTATCATAACATGAACATGGTCATTGATGGGCATACTGGCGTGGAGCACAATCTGCCCGTAGCCCCCTTGTACAATGATGTGATTCAGATATGGAAAAATACCAAGGCGCACAATACTCCTACCCTCATTGTCAACTACGGTGGGGTCAACGGTGAATACTATTTTTATCAAAATACCGATGTGTGGGAAAAGGATCGCTTGCTGACTTTTATGCCCCGTGGGATGCTAGATTCGAGAGCTAGACACCGCACGATCATCCCCGAAGAGGAATACAAAAATGGTCATATCCTTACCGCTGAGAGTTGCGCTAAGTTGCAAAACGCAGGGGTCAATATCAACCTCGGTGCGCACGGGCAACTACAAGGTCTGGGAGCACACTGGGAACTCTGGATGTTTGTTCAAGGTGGTATGACCAATATGCAAGCTCTACGGGCAGCTACCATTAATGGTGCAACATATTTAGGTATGCAAGATGAGATTGGTTCGCTCAAAAAAGGAAAATTGGCTGACTTAATAGTGATGGAAAAAAATCCCCTTGAGAATATTAGAAATTCAGAGACTGTTCAATATACCATGATTAACGGAAGACTGTACGATGCCGCTACGATGAATGAGATTGGAAATTACGATAACAAACGCCTACCATTTTATTTTGAAAAAGAAGGTGGTGCGAATAATTTACCATTTATACAAAGCACAAATAGCTTTATGCCAGCGAGTTGTAGTTGTCGGCATTAGGTGTTGTTTTTGGGTTAAAATCTATATCCGAAAGCAACTCCAGCCGTACTGAAAAGATTTGCGCCTTGTGTCAAATATGGCGTGTATGCTAATTTAAACATCCACTTTCCATTTTTAAAATAATACTTGAATCCTAATCTGAAAATCCATTCTGATGATTGATAATTGTATCTAGTTTCTCTGCGCCGATTATCAAATACTAATATTCTTCCTACTCCTATCTCAAAGAACTCTCGTTGGTTTATTGCTATCGCTTGATTCAGGCTGATTGGAAGTAAGAGCGAAGGAAAAAAGCTGTTATTATTGTAAGTAGAAAATCCAATTTGACCGCTCGTATGGAATCTTTTCATATGTAAAATACTTCTTTCAAAATTTAAAGAGTACAAAATTCCGTGACCTAATCCCTCAAAAAAGATAGCATTTTTTCTTTGTCTAACTTCGTTTGATTCAACATCTTGACAAAGTGCTTTGCTTGAAATTAAAATTACCAATAAGATCATTTTGATAATTAGGTTAGTTTTCGATTTCAACATTGTATTTTTCATTTTTATATTTTACTTATTCGACTGAACGGACGTATGCGGGCTCTGTCTTTGCTAAAATTCCATTTTAACACTTAATATTTTTATTCACCTGTTATAAATTTAC
>JBCCJE010000627.1:0-4077 GCA_039027925.1 Bacteroidota bacterium | reverse complement strand
TTTGCAACATAGCGAGTCGTATTGATTTATTCAAATTGTACGACTTGCTATGCAAATATTTCTTCCCTAATAAATAATAAAACACCTATTAAAATAGTTAATAAAGTGTTTTAAAAATGATAAAAAACTAGCTAATCATCTAGCTTGAAAATATATGTTCATGGGATTATAATTTGTTGTGGTTAGTCGCGTATCAAAAATACGCGACTTTCTATTTTTTAGGGCAAACGTAAAAAAGAAAGAGGCTAATTCTGGATGGAGTTAGCCTCTTTCTTTTCAAGCAAACTCGATACAATTTCAGCGTATTATCTAGATAAGCGTCAATCTGGATATAGTAACCGAACTTTTTCCTTCTAAGTAAAACTTATCTTGAATTGATCCACTACTCCTCCACCTACTACTTTTGTCGGATTCTGACCTCCCTAAAAGAAAATTTTCCAACATAATATTTATCTTTACGACTAGCTACCATTCGTTAAACAAATAGGATATTAGGAGCAAGAGTTGTATCTACTGACCGCTAGTGTTATCCTCACATTTCATTGCAACAAAAATCTTTTATTGAGATTTGCCTGTTTAGGTGGGCGATCATTTTATGCGTACACACTATAGTACCGCCATGCAAAAGCTGGCTCAAAAAGTACTGCTTGTATTCATCAACTATCTCTTGTTCCTACGCTAAATAGATTTAGATTTTTCAAAAGAAAAAATTTAGAATTAGATTTATGAAAAACAAATTATTATTAATGCTATTTGTATTGGCAGCCCTTTTCTTTGGGTGCAGCAGCCGGGAAAAACCCAAAAAAGCGAGACCCAATCCCGCTAATCATTCTAAACACGCCGTACTCACTTCTACTCCCAACGAAAAACCAATACCGATAGTCGAAACAAAAACAACAACGGAAGCAACCACAGCAACCGAACCAGCCGAAGACAACAAAACCGTAGTACCTCCCGAAGAAATCGAAAAAGCTAACGCCATCATCGCCTCGGTATCCGCTGGCGAAATTGAGGCGGTTGATGCACTAGGAAAATATAAAATGTATTGTGCGGCGTGTCACGGTTACGATGGTAGGCTAAAAGTTAATGGAGCAAAAGACCTCTCCAAATCTGTGCTGGCATTAGAAGAAAGTGTAGCGCAGCTTTATCACGGCAGGGGGTTGATGCCTCCTTTTAAGACAGTGCTTCAGGAGCCAGAAATCGTTGCTATCGCTCAGTATATTGAGCGGGATTTACGGAAGTGAACAAGTCGCTAGAATATGGGTATTTTAAAAAGTATTGCGGGCATCATCGTTTTGTTTGCTATAGCAATTGCGCTCTCCAACAACAGGAAAGCGATCAGTAAAAGATTGGTCATCGGTGCTTTTTTATTTCAGTTGGGTTTTGCCTTTATTGCGTTATATACTGCTTTGGGAAAGACTATCCTGTTATTTCTATCGGACATTGTGACCAATATCCTAGCCTACACCAAGGAAGGGACTCAATTCGTTTTCGGAGGTCTATCCTCTCCTAAGATGTACGATTTATTTGGCGCAGAAGGCTTTGTGGTAGCGTTGGAGGTGCTGCCCGTTATCGTATTTTTTTCAGCACTTTCTACATTGCTATTTCACTTGGGCATCATGCAGTGGTTTGTAAAAATAATTGGTGGGAGCTTACAAAAAATACTCGGTACATCGAAGGCGGAATCCATGTCGGCTAGTGCCAATATTTTTTTGGGAGTTACGGAAGCACCCTTAGTCATCAAGCCTTATTTAGGAAAACTCTCCCCGTCCGAGTTCTTTGCGGTTTTAGTAGGAGGGGTGGCTTCCATAGCGGGGTCAATGCTTTTGGCGTACGCCAACTTTGGGGTCAAAATCGAATACCTCCTAGCTGCTTCGTTTATGTCGGCCCCTGCAGGATTGATGTTTGCCAAAATCCTTTTTCCCGAAAATCGATCTGTCGAAGAATTAGACAATACTATCACCGTAGCATTGGACGATGACCAACAAACTGCCAATGTCATTGATGCCATCACCAAAGGGGCCTCTCTAGGACTAACACTTGCGCTAAACATAGGAGCTATGCTACTGGTGATCATAGCTTTAGTAGCATTGACCAATGGCTTACTGGGTTGGGTGGGGCAGTTCTTCGGGTGGACACTTTCTCTTGATCTTTTTTTGGGATGGATACTATCGCCTGTCGCTTATATCATGGGAGTGGACTGGTCGGAGGCAGCCTTTGCGGGATCATTGTTAGGACAAAAAATAGTATTTACCGAGATACTTAGTTATACCAATCTGATGCCTTATTTGGATGGTCAAATTTTGGAGACTACGGGAAATCAACTCAGCGGTAAGACCCAAATCATTCTATCCTTTGCGCTGTGTAGTTTTGCCAATGTGGCCACTTTAGCTATTGCCGTACCTGGAATCGGGGGGATGTGTCCCGAGCGTAGGGTAGAATTGACCCGTATCGCAGTGCGTGCGCTTTACGCCGCTTTGCTTGCCAATTTTTTAAATGGAACTATTGCGGGGTTAATGTATGAGTTGGGGAACATGGGGTAGTAGATAATCTGGCCTTAGCAAAAATCCCCTCCTAGCAAAAACACGTCTCCACAAAATAAATATCAATTTTTTTTTACATGAATTAAATATTCCTAATTTTGCGATTTTGAAATAACCAATAAAAAAGCAAAATTTTGGCAGAGAATATCCACCCCATTTTTGATAGATTACTTCAGCGCAACGACAGAGAAAAGAGACTGAACCAACGGAGCAAAGTACTTTGGCTGACGGGATTATCTGGTTCTGGAAAAAGTACGATTGCGCAAGCACTAGAGCGAAAGCTACACAACGAAGGTTACTTTGCGCAAGTATTGGATGGCGACAACATCCGTTCGGGTATCAACAATAACTTGGGCTTTAGTCTTGAAGATAGACAAGAAAATATCCGACGGATAGCGGAGGTGGCTAAGTTATATTTGCACAGCGGTATCATCACGATCAATTCATTTGTGAGTCCTACCATTGCCATCAGGTCGCACGCTAAAAACATCATAGGTGCTGATGATTTTGTGGAGATATTTATTAATACTCCCTTAGAGATTTGTGAAGCGCGGGATGTCAAAGGGTTGTACAAAAAAGCGAGAAAAGGAGAGATCAAGGGATTCACTGGGATTGACTCTCCCTACGAAGCACCTCCTCATCCTGACTTGGATGTCCCTACGGAAAATTTATCCATTGAGGCATCTGCATCTATGATTTATGAGTATATCTTACCAAGTATCAAGTTTTAGTTTTCGAGTATTTTCTTTTTACAATTTTTAGTTAAAAAAAAAGGTGTACACTCCGAAATAGAAGCACACTTTTAGAGAGTTGTCCTACTTTTTTCCAAAAAAAAATTAATATGTCATTTATCAATAAATTAATAGAAGACCTCAAGCAAATATCCATTGACGCTGGAAACGCTATCATGGAGATTTATCAGGACGAAACCAAATTTGGAGTTACCGAGAAAAGCGATTCCAGCCCATTGACCCTTGCCGACCAAAAGTCCAATCAAGTAATCTGTGATGGTTTAGAAAAAGTAGCTCCCAATATTCCCATCATTTCAGAAGAAAATAAAGCGATAGCTTACGAAGAGAGAGCGCAGTTTTCTTATGCGTGGTTAGTGGATCCGATGGACGGCACTAAAGAATTTATCAAAAGAAACGGCGAGTTTACGACCAACATCGCCCTCATTAAAAATGGAGCAATCATTTTGGGTATGGTTTACGTCCCCGTTACCGAAGAGCTTTTTTGGGCGGTCAAGGACGAAGGTGCTTTTATGTCTATCGGCAAAGGCGAGCCACAAAAGTTGACCGCACCGAGCTTTACTATGAAAGACAAAGGACTCAAGGTAGTTTGTTCCAGAAGTCATTTGAATGATGCTACGGCTCAATTTATTGAACAGCTCGACGAACCCGACCAAGTATCCAAAGGTAGTTCGCTCAAATTTTTAATCCTAGCGCAGGGAGGGGCACACGTCTATCCACGCCTAGCCCCAACTATGGAATGGGACACGGGCGCAGCCCAAATTATTTTAGAAGAAGCTGGCGGA
>JBCCJE010000626.1:0-4079 GCA_039027925.1 Bacteroidota bacterium | reverse complement strand
GGAGCATTAGCGCGAACTAAGCACCTTTTTGGCATTTAAAATTTTCTAAAAAAAATCATAAATCTTGAAATAAAAATGGTAACAGTTAATCTAAAAGGCAAAAAAATATTTATCAAGAAAAAGTTATTAGTTCTATTACCAATGTTATTATTGGGTTTTGTACTTCGATCACAAACCCCCAAGACGAATTATCCCTTTCACATTGACATTCAAGGAGAGGGTTCACCCATTATCCTTATTCCTGGTCTAGCGTCATCGGGAAAAGTATGGGATCAAGCGGTAGCCACGCTTGCCAAAAATTATCAATGCCACATACTTACCTTAGCTGGATTTAGTACCCAACCACCGATCAAGACGGACTCCTCTTTTCTTCCAGTTATTCAGGAGAAAATCATTCAGTACGTCGAGCAAGAACTCCAAGAAAAACCCATCCTCATTGGGCATAGCTTAGGTGGCTTTCTATCTTTATCTATTGCTAGTGCCCAACCTGATCTAGTTCATAAAATTGTCATTGTGGACTCCTATCCTTTCTACTCAGCTGCAATGAATCCAAGCGCCACCGAAGCGTCCGCAAAATCACAAGCTGATATGATGAAAACCATGCTGGTAAATATGACAGACGATAATTTTGCGATACAGCAAAAACAAATGATGGCTGCCATGGTAACGGACTCTGCACACATAGAAGTGGTTACGGAATGGTCTATTCAGTCTGATCGTCATACGATGGCTCAAGCAATGTATGAATTAATGACTACAGATTTGAGAGAAGAAGTAGAACTAGTAAAATGTCCTATCTTAGTTTTTGGCAGTTGGTATGCGGCTAAAGATTATGGAGTAACCGCAGAAATGGTAGAGAAAAATTATAAAACTCAATTTACGAAGGCTAAAGATTGTACTATAAAAATTGCAAATACTGGAAAGCATTTTATCATGCTGGATGAACCTCAATGGTTTATTGAAAATCTTGAATCATTTCTTTGATGTCAAAAGAAAAACAGACCTTTTTCGAATCAGTTTATCACACCAATAAAGATAAAATCTATCGGTTGTGTCTGGGATTTACTGGAAATGTCGTAGATGCAGAAGACTTGTTACAAGAAGTGCTGTTGAAGGTATGGAATCATTTAGATAGGTTTCAGGGAAAGAGTAAAGTTGAAACCTGGATATATCGGGTAGCTACCAATACGGCACTTCTTTATGTCAATAGAAAAAAACGTTCGCGTACAAAATTTCGGGAAACTCCTCCAGAGCAATTGAATTTTAAGAGAGCAGATCACGACTCAACAATAGACTTACAAATCAATCAACTCTACCAAGCAATTTCAAAATTAAAGGACATGGATAGAATTATTATCTCCCTTGTGCTGGAAGATAAAAGCTACAAAGCGATTGCTGAGATTACGGGTTTGCAGGTCAACCACATTGGCGTAAAAATCAATCGAATTAAAAAAGAGTTGAAAAAAATATTAGAAAATGGATGAGGAATTAAAAAAATGGAAAGACCTATTTCAGCAGAGGCAAGCTGAAGAAATAGACACTACTGAACTGATTAAAAACTTCAATCAGTTGGAAAAGAAAAATCGTAGAGATAAGATTTTACTGACGATTCTATTTCCCGTAACTGTACTGTTATTAATTAGTGTAGTTCCCTCGTTTGCTTCCCCCTACTATCTTGGGGCAATCATCTTAATGACTTTAGCAATGCTATTTATGTTATTAAAATTATACAAAAATAGATTTTCAAAAATAGAGGACTCCGAAAATTTTTCTAACAAAACATTTGTAACTCACCAGATCCAAGTTCTGAAAAATAGAATTTTGCTTACCTCACGGGATATGTGGATTTATGCTTTTCTTTTGATTGCTGGCATCAACGTCGGTTATATTGAAGCCTTACAGTATTTCTCTATACCTGCTCGCGTGGGGTTACATTTGGGCGTTTCTTTGATGCTGATCGCTGGATTTTATTTTGGCATAAAAAAGAAATTAAAGGAGTACGATAGGGAGATCGTACCCTTGATTCAGCAATTGGAGTCTTTTGAGTAGATGATTTCTAGCCTTGCGCTAATACCCCCCAGCTTTGAGCACCTGAATTTGTTGAGTAGTATCCAGTCCACTCAATACCTCCACTAAAATACCATCTGACAACCCAGTTTTTATTGGTGTCTTTTCAAATTCATTTTCACCTACTTTTAATCGTACAAAAGTAGAGTCCGTATCTTTCGAAATAATCAAATCCCGCTCATTGATGACCAGTACTTTTTCTCTTCGATCCAGTATGATGTCACCACTAGCACTGTACCCTGCCCTGAGAAAAGTACTCGAATTGGACTGAATAGCTGCCCTTACTTCAAATTTTACGGTACCTTCTTCCACCACGCCCTTGGGGGCAATATATTCTAGTAAGGCATCAAACTTTTCGTCTTCGATAGCTCCAACGGTCAATTCGAGCGGCATACCTTCTTTGAGTTTACCCACATCGGATTCGTCCACCTTTCCCTCAAAAATCAAAGAGTTCATATCAGCCACGGAAGCGATGGTAGTCCCTTCGTTGAAGTTATTGCGCTCGATGACCGAAGAACCCTCCTCAATCGGAATATCCAAAATCATCCCGTCCACGGTGGATACGACGATGTTGGATATCTGCTTCGAATTTTTGGTAGCGCCCTCCCTCAACAAGGCCAGATTATCCTCGGCTGCTTCCAGTTCCTGCTTTCGAATATCTACATCGGTTTCGAATGCTTTCAGACTATTTTCGGAAACGATCTTAGCATTTTCTAATGCTGCTTTGCGGAGAGACAAATCAATTTTGAATTGATTATACTCTAGCTCGGAGATGACGCCGTCGTTGTAGAGATTCTTTTGACGCTCTTCTTCCTTGATGGCATTATCGTAATTGATCTTAGCATTTTCTACGTCTAGCCTTTGGGAAAAAATTTTGCGCTGCCGCTCCAGTTCCCGCTGTGCTTCCTTGTAGCGAATATTGGCGAGTTGTACATTACTCTGCGCATTGTTAATATTGACCTCGCTGGGCACCAATTTGATTTTAGCGATATTATCTCCTTTTTTCACCAGATCACCCGCCTCCACGTAGAGCCGATCTACCACGCCCGACACCTGTGGTTTGATGTTCACTTCTTTGCGTGGACGGATAGCCCCCGTAGCAACTGTTTTTTTCACCACATCATCAATGGTAGCTTTGGTCAGTTCGATGCCCGCAGCCTTTTCGCCTTCTTTGGTTTGAAAATAGTAAGCTAAGCCTACCGCCGACAATAATAAAAATGCTCCGAATGCAATTAAACAACCCTTGTTCATAATTTCGTTTTGATTTTTTTTGGTAATTACCTAGCCCCATGCTTTGAGAACTTCGCAGGATAGCAAATAAGTAAAGCAAAAGTTCTTAACGCCAACGAAAGCTCCATAATTTGGCTTTAAGAACGCCTGCATTCCCACTTTCCCATCTCACGGAGTTCTCAAAGCGTGTGGCTAAGTAGTTACTTTTTTTGTTAAAAAAACGTGTCGATATCAATGTCAATATTCAATGTCAATCCCGATGTTCAGTCCCGCTGCTCTTCACTCCCCCAAGGTTCTAGGACATAATTCAACATCCCCCGAAGTTTCGGTACAGTCATTCTTAATTATTCATTATTCTCTATTCATCTTTAAGTGCCTCTACGGGATTGATGTTAGCTGCTTGCATGGCGGGCAGTAGGCCCGTCAATGCGCCCGAGATAATCAGTACGAGCAAGGCGATGATGCCGATTCTTAGATCCACTTCGGGATTATTATAAAATTCGGGACCATTATTCCCAATAGCTAAATTCATTAATGAAATAACCGCCGTACTAGCGACCAGTCCCAAGTAACCCGCCACGGAAGTTATCACCACCGACTCCAATAGTATCATACTGATAATAGAGCGAGGAGTAGCGCCGATGGCTTTTCTTACGCCTATTTCCTTAGTGCGCTCCTTAACCACAATGAGCATAATGTTTCCTACCCCAATGACTCCCGCAATCAGGCTGCCGATACCTACTAACCAAACGATAAAAGAAAAACCAACAAAAAAACCCGTG
>JBCCJE010000625.1:0-4091 GCA_039027925.1 Bacteroidota bacterium | reverse complement strand
ATTGACTTTTATTTTGATTCGATTTAGAGAGACAGAAGACGAAGCCAATAAAGCAATGGGAAAAATAAGCTCTAAAATGGGTAAAACAATACTCTCATCCAACTCCCAACCAAGGCTTATGCAGATAAAAATTGTAATCAAAAATAAAAAGAAAATAATAGTCCCAATCACGATAGCCCATTGAGCACCCTTTAGATTTCTCCATGCCCCTAACATATAATACAAACACAACCCCAACGAAAACAGCATGATACCCCCTCCCAGTAGCGACTCTCGAATATATATAAACTCCAACAAACTGACCAGTAAGAGAGGGACGAACCAAATCAATCGGCGTGGGAGCTTTCCCGTAAAGATTCGCGAAAACAGGATTGGTAATACTACTAAAATCACCGCAAACATCATGGATCCTAAAAATCCCCAACTTAGATAGGCTTCAATACTTAATGTGAAGTGAGCTCTTTCGATGAGCGAGACTAGGGAAAAGACCATTAAGCAAGTCTGAAAAATAACAAGTAACCCAAGCAGATCGTCTTTTCTATTTTGGAGAAAAAGAATCCAAAACAAAATAGTGGTCATTAGGCAGATAGCTACCGCAAAACTGATGGAGCTTATTTTATAAATATTGAGTTGAGCTTGTTGCTGTGGATTCACTTCCTTGACTAAGGCAAATCCAAAATGGTACATTTCATTTCCTGCCATTAAGTTGTAAGGAAATTGGATAGGTTCGTGGATATATCGAATGGCTACGGTGTACACTTTTTGGCTTTCTAATTTTGCGGGAACTATCTTTCTATCGTCTGTAATCTTAGAACGTTGGGCAATTTGTCCTGCTTGTGGCATTTGTCCAAGCGTGGAGATAATTTGACCATCTAAATACAATGCGACGGTTTGTCCAAAATTATTAAATTGAAAATCAAGCTGCTCCGCTTTGAAGCTATCATCTAATCGGAATCTCATTCGAAACCAACCTTCTAATCGGTCACTAGCACTCGGAATTTTGGTATGGACATCGGATATGGATAACTTTTCCCATTCTTCAACGTTCACCTCAATCTGAGCCCAAGAAGGATCATGTCCACTCCGAAATAGCCATTGGTCAGCATCATAGAAATTGATAACGCCGTTGTTATTAAAATCTTTTACGTTGATCTCCTGTACCTCTTGTGCGTGCAATCCAAAAATCCATACTCCCATCCACCAAATCGTCGCTATTATTTTCTTCATTCGTTGTTTTCGCATTTTTTATAAACTAATACTAAAATAGTCCCCTCATTTTTTCTGCTAGTTACCAACAGTTCTCCACCATGTGCCCTAATACTGGCACTTGGATGTAAATGAACTGGGAATTTTTAATGCTACCCATTTTACTCCTATCACTCCACTCGCCGTCACTTGTTCTGCTGCTCCTTACTCATTCCGCTTACTTTTTTTGCTCAAGGATTATTGACCAAGGACTAACCGAAACCCTACAATATTGCCACGATAGTCTGGCGAATTGAAATCGCGATTAGACACGCGGCAGTACCTAGCGTCGATGCGCCAACTGCCACTACGAAACACGCGGCGAGAGCCATCTCCAATCCAAGCACTACCATCTGTAGGCGCATCAGTATAATCCCAATTCCATGTATCTTCACACCATTCCCATACATTTCCGCTCATATCGTAGAGTCCGTACTGGTTAGGTTGCAGTTCTCCTACGGGATGCGTTTTACCATCT
This sequence comes from Bacteroidota bacterium, assembly GCA_039027925.1. Taxonomy (GTDB): domain Bacteria; phylum Bacteroidota; class Bacteroidia; order Chitinophagales; family Saprospiraceae; genus CAJQQY01. The sequence continues at coordinate 2,368 of JBCCJE010000625.1, read as the reverse complement.
GAGTTTCCATCGTACCAACCTACTTTTGATAGATCATCGCTTCCAGCATACTTAAATTCTTCTCCTCCTTTAGCTGCGTATTCCCATTCTGACTCCGATGGTAAGCGATATTTTAAACCAGTCAAGGCATTAAGTTTCCTTATAAATTCTTGTGCGTCATTCCAACTAACACTTCCTACTGGGCATCTTTCACAATCTTTAAATTCACTAGGATTATTTCCCATGACTGCTTCCCACAGTCTTTGCGTCACCTCGTATTTTTGCATTTTAAAAGCTGGAACAGTTACGCTGTGGGCAGGTTTTTCATCGTCCTCTCCGTAATCATTTCCCATCCTAAAAGTACCTCCCGGAATATCCACCATCTCCAAATCAGGGAGATCAATTCCACTCGTAACTGGTAGCCCGACCTCCATCGTGATCCTTTGGTAGGTTCTTTTGGGTTCGGCTTTGGCGTAAATGATTTGTCGTTTTTTCTCCACCTTCCCAACTTTAGCGATGATGGTGTACGCTTTATTTTCTTCTACTTCGACTGAAAACTCATTCCCCGATTCGAGTGGTTGGACTGGTAAAGCTACGCCCGCTTTATTTTGTACTTCCACTCGGTAGCCAGTTTGTGGTTGTCGAGTGATCGTATTGACCAACTCAATGTCAAGGGTTATTTTAGAACGCTCTTGGGCGGATTGTTGAGCAACAGAAAATGGAGATTGGGTGGGTGGAGCACCAGCTACACACCGGCAGGATGCCATTGCTCCTTTGTTCAGAGGCATGGGGGATTTGATGATTGTCTTCTCGTCGTTGGCTTTAGTAAGTCCAAAAACCACGCGGGCACGGCTTTCTCCGTCGGTGATAATCTTGGAGGAAATCAAAACGCCAGTAACCCCTCTCTCTACTAACCTCACGCTATCTATGATACCCGATAGTTTGAGGTCAAACCCCGAATTGCCCCCACTCACTAACGCCTCAAATCCATTGATTACCGCTTTTTGGGAGGGGCTTCGATCGGGGGTATTTTCCAGCATGTTTTCAAAATCTCCGCCAACGGAATTGATCAGATATTCAAAATCTAAATCGGAGGGCACGCGCCATCCTTGCGGACAATAGGTATTGGAATTTTGCCCACCGTAGAACCTACCATTTTTTCCACAATCAAAATTTTCGGGACAGATACTTCCGGCAGCATCGTAGCTTAGATTTTCCGCCATCCAAGTCTGATTGCCGATCTTGACTGTTTTATACAACTGCCCATCCCGCTCATCTAGCAGGTAGCCTCTGCCTTCCAGCGCTTCTTGTAACAATCGTTTTTCATTATCCCAGGTAGCGTCACCATCGCACCCCGGATAATCCTGAATGATTTGGTAAGCCAGTCTAGTGCGCGTTCTTAATTCTCGCTCTTGCAGATCGGTTAATCGAAGGCGAGCCGCTTGTAGCAGGGTGATAGCGGTATTGCAAGAAGTGGTGATCGTTGGTCGGGTGGTGTCTGCTTTTTCCAAAAATATATCTTCTAGGTCTTTGCTTAATGTAGCTTCGCTAGAGAAGATTTCCATTTTTGTACGAGCAATGTTTTTTGAAAATGCTTGGTAGCCTTCTTTTTTTAGGGTGATGGGAAAAAAGGCTTCTTCGGAATCCACAGGCACCTTAAAAGTATATCTTCCTCGGGTGTCCGTAGTTTTTGTATTGCCAAAAAGAGACACCTCCACCCCTTCGATTCTTTCCTTGGTGGTGGCATCAAATACTCTTCCGCCCACCACAGAAACCAAAATCACATTGTCTTGTCCTCCGCTAGAGTTGCAGGTACTTTGCATCACGGGATTCAATAATAAGTTCAACTGTCCCGCAGAGATTAGATTTTCGTAAAAAATAGCAGCGTCAAAATATTCACAAAAAACGGGTGCATCTCCTCCCGCAAAAGAAAGTTCTAAAGACTGATTGTAAAATGGAACTCCTACATTGAAAAAATCCGTAGCGATATTGTTATAAAAATGTACAATCGAAGTATCCTGACTCATCTGCGCCACCAAACTCCTATTGTCATCGTCCGCTACGTCGTCCAATACTTGCTGGAAAGAAAGGGTATCCTTACTGCCAGCAAAAAATGCGTGGTAGTAAAATTCTGCAATCGCTACTTTCTCCACACTATCCAAAGGCTCAAAATCATTCTTTTCGACCAAGTCTCGAATCTGAAATTCTCTATAAATCAATTGCTCCCGTGGATTCTTGATACACAGCTCTTTTTCTCCTAACTCCACCAAGTCCCCTTTACAATTTTCGAATGACGGGAAATAAAATAACAAAGCAAAAATGGCTACGAGGACACCCCAACTGAACCATTTGACTAAGCTGTCTATCTCCAAATCTGGTTTTTCGCCCT
>JBCCJE010000624.1:0-4096 GCA_039027925.1 Bacteroidota bacterium | reverse complement strand
TCTGTATTTATTCCCTCCGAAAAGGAATTAAGGAAAGACATTTTAGCCTTCCTGCTTTAATTTGTTGTTAACTTAGATTTTGTACTTTGATCCAAATATATGCAAAAAATGTAAGATAAGGCAAATTTGCCTAAAGAAATATTCCTCAAAATCTTGAAGTTGCTTTCGTGAAACATGCAAGGCACGAACGAGGAATCCAGCTATTTGGAAGTAAGTTGCGTAAAGTCAGAAAAGAAAAGGGCTTTACACAAGAGGATTTGGCGTATCGTGCTGATCTAGAGTTGAGTCAGATAAGTAGAATAGAGAGAGGTGTAATTAATACTAGTATCAGTCAGCTATTTTTTATAGCCGAGGCTTTGGAAATTTCGCCTAAGGAATTATTTGATTTTGAGATATAAAAAAAGAGTTAAACAGTATAGTTCATATTAAATGCAAATACATTACTACACTATTAACTCTTTCTGTATCCTAATGCTTTTTAAACATAGATAGATATATGAAATGACCTTAGCAACTTAAATTTTCTCTACAAAAAATTCACCTTCCCACTCCCCAAATTATAATATGCAGGGACGATCTTCAATCCTCCTTTTTCTACGGCTTTAGTGATGATCGCCGAGCGAGCCGTCAAGTCATTGCAAGTCATCTTAGCATTCTTTTTTACGACCGAGGTCACATCTTTTTTACGAGAAGCAGATATAGCGGGCGTGATGTGAGAAAGTAAATGATTCAGGTTGTATCCATTATCTCCTCCAGCAATAGCTGCCGTGACTGCCCCACAACTTTCGTGACCTAATACTACAATCAGATTAACGCCTAGGTGTGCTACGGCGTACTCAATACTTGCGGTCGAGCTTGTATTAGCAATGTTACCTGCTACTCGGATCACAAAGATTTCACCGAGACCAGTATCAAAAGTGAGTTCGGGAATCACCCGACTATCCGCACAACTCAGGATGATAGCGTAAGGTCTTTGTCCGCCCGTCAGATCACCTCGGCGAGTAGAGTCTTGTAGTTCTCCGTTGAGTTTGTCCGCAACAAAATTTTTATTTCCCGCTTTTAATCGAGCAAGTGCATCTTCCCAAGAAAGGTTTTTTATTTTACTCATAATTGGATTTTAAATGATTAGAAAAATTTTAAAAAAATAGGATTACATCAAAATATCATTCGTTGGTTTTACTTTTTCTGGCAGTTCCGTTTCTCCTAACATTTCCCGTAGATCAATCTCAATAGTACGACACAAAGCAGTCATCGGTACATCGTTGACAAAATTCTCAAAAGGGTCTTCGCTGTTGTCGCCTACTATCTCCATCGTAATAAAAATCCAAGAGATCAACACACAAAACGGAATCGTCAACCAGATCAATTGGTGATCTATCTTAGCAAATTCTCCCACCATTCCGAATGGCAAAAGCAAGATAAATATCCACGTGAATACTTTACTAAAAAAAGCGTACTGCCTCGGAAAGGGGGTATTCTTGATGCGCTCGCATTTGCCCTGCAAATTATAAAATTCTTCCAGCGAGGTCATCATGTTGATATGTTCAAAGTTATTTACTAAGCCTTCTCTTTTGAGTTTTGCTATTTGTTTTCCTTGCTCGCGAACGAGTTGGGTAGCAGTATTTCTCCGATCAATGAGGTACTCGTATTCCTTTTGATCCAAAAATCCCCCAACTTCGTATTGCCAAGGATCACAAAGGGGATCATCAGACATCAAGGAACGCACCGTTCTCGGATGCTTGAGGCTAAAAGACGAAGGTTGTCGGAGTTGGAAGCGTAGGGCATTCAACCACGCTACGTGCCGATAAATCAATTGCTCTTTGATGTGGTACAATTCTTCATCGGAATATATTTCCTTAGCGGAATCTCTATTCACAAAAGACATCACCTGATTACCCCAGGTGCGACTGTAATTCACAATACCTCCCCATATTTTTCTGGCTTCCCAAAACCGATCATAGGAGGAGTTATTTTTAAAACCAATGTAAAAAGCAACGGCAATACCGATGACACTTAGTGGCTGAAACGGAATGGCGATGTTCATACCGCCGTGATGATCCAAGTAATGATATAAGTAAACCACAATGCTACTGAGAGCAATGAATATGATTAAATTGAGCCAAGCAAAACGGAAGATAATGTTCCACTTTATGTTGCGACGTACGTACATGAATTTCTTATTTGTTAATAAATAGTTTTTCCCTCCAAATATATTTTTCATTTTTCAACTCCACAAAATATAACCCTACTAATTTTTCGGGAAGCCCAAAAAATAGTTTTTGCTGGGGATACGCTTCGAGGATTTTACTAAATACTTTTTTTCCCTGTAAGTCGTAAATGCTACATTCAAAACTACCTACTCCTTTTTCACCAAACAATATACTTACATTTCCAGTATTAGGGTTGGGAAAAACGGTTGCTAGTCTTGGATTCAACTCCAATGCCGACGAACCAGTTGACATATTAGTTGTCCACTGCTCACTTTGAAAGGATAACAACTTGGCATCCAACGACGCAAATTGCTCCGAAGCAACGTAGCCACGACCTCCTTCCTTAAAAACAAGCGCCTCAGTTTGACTGTTATTAATCGCTAATCCTAGAGAAATCTTTCTTTTATTTCCAGAAAAAAATTGTGTCCCTTGGTAATCAAAACACAACCACATAAAATTAACTCCTGATAAAGAATATCCCAACAAGGCCACTACCCCATCTTCACTAATGTCCGCCCCCGTGATCAATCCTTGTACATTAAAAGTTTCTCGGACTTCCGCTACGTAACTACCCGCATTAGTCGGCACTACGTAATGTCGAGTTTCTTGATTTACCCAATTTTTAGAAAACAAGTGCAAGCTATCATTATAAAAAAAGAACGCTTCACAGTCGTAGTCATTCATGTTATTATTTACCGTAAAATCAGTTTGGTCAGCGTAGGAAAACTCGATGACTTCTGCGGTAGCGATACCAGATGCGAGTTGTGATTTAGGAAATTTATAAATGGTAAGATCGGTTCTACTCCCGCTGTTGTTGCCAAAATCACCGAGGTAGAGGTGAGTATCATCTTGCGCCAAATCCTCCCAATCGGTATTTTCGGAGTTGGCAATAATTACGGTATTTAAGATGGTCCCCGTCATTGTATCCAACTGATATATTTTATCCTCATTGCCCGCATCGTTGTGCGTCCACAGTTGATTATCAAAAAATGCTAGTCCCGAAGTTTCCAAAACTTGATCGGGGAGTATCGCTATTTCGTTGAGGCTATAGTTGGTAGTGGGATATACACAAGAGCCATCATTGGTAGTAGCTGCGGCGTCGAAGTTATCAGCTTGCGAATCGGTACAGCCTTCTTGCGCCGTAGCGTTTCCCGTGCTGAAAAAAAGTAGGATAAAAAGAATAATAGTTCTAATCAACATTTTTAAATATTTCTCATATCAGAAAAAAGGTAATAGATCGAAAGAAAAAACTGCAAACCTATAAGCTGGATTCTGTCTCCCGAATGATCGGGACCCTATCATTTATCTACTTCCACCGTCACCGATGGAATTCAGCTGCCTACCCCTTCTGGCTATCCCGAATGTTCGAGACAATTGAGCGAGCAACCCAACTTTCCCTGCCTACTAGAGTAGATAAGGAAAACCAAAATGTACGTGGCATTTCAACCCACAAGGTTTGTCCACCCTCCTGATTGCTCAGGAACGTCGTGCGCTCTTACCGCACGTTTTCACCCTTACCCCGAAGTAATGAATAATTAAAAATTAGTGATGAATAACGCTTCCTGAATATTGAGATGAATCAATTATTCATTTTTTATTATTCATTTTTCATTAAATCAAGGCGGTTATTTTCTGCGACACTCTCTGTCCTCCGATTGCTCGGAGTCCCATCCGTTAGATGGTGTGGTGCTCTACGTTGTCCAGACTTTCCTCCCCGCCCGATGGCTCGGAACTTGGGGCGATAGAGCAGTTTGCAGTTTTTTCTTTTGATCTTTGTTGTGTCAAATCACGATGTATTCTTGATCTTCCTTCTGGGGTGCTAGTATTTGGGCTGAGTTCAGAGGCAGCTCGGCAGGCAGCTAAGCAGTTTGAAGAGCGAACAGTAG
>JBCCJE010000623.1:0-4098 GCA_039027925.1 Bacteroidota bacterium | reverse complement strand
TTTTTTACTACGAAGGCACGAGGCCACTAAGTTTTATATTAAAAAATACTTTGCGTCTTTGAGACTTGGTGGCTATGTTTTTTTTTTGCCAGGAAGGCACGAGGCCACTAAGTTTTTGTTAAAAAATACTTTGTGCCTTCGTGACTTGGTGGCTATGTTTTTTTTACTACGAAGGCACGAGGCCACTAAGTTTTATATTAAAAAAATCTTTGCGCCTTCGTGACTTGGTGGCTACTACCTAAAACGCTTCCCCAATCGTTAAATAAAATCCTGAGGTATTTTTTCCGAAGCCGTAGTCTAATCTTAGATTAACTTTTTCAGTTTTGCTGATACCGATGCGAATGCCTACCCCCGCTGCCCAAAATGATCTTTCGAAACTATCGGCTTGCGATCCTATTGATCCTACACTCCCGAATACCGCACCTTTCAATCTTTTAAAAACAGGAAAACGATATTCGGATTGAAAAGTTAAAAAATGATCGTCCCGAAATCTACCTTCAAAATAACCCCGCATCCGCCTAGTGCCTCCCAATAGTGCCAACTGATTGAACGGCGCATCGCCGAGCGTGAACTCTGCGTACAAATTTAACGCAAGGATGTTTTTTTCCTTTAAAGAAAAATAACCCGCTGCGTCTAAAATGATTTTCTGAAAATTAAAATCACTACCGAGGGCATTGGCATTCCACATACCTGACAATTCAATAATGCTTCCTCGGCTTGGGTAAAAAATATCATCTCGGCTATCGTAGTTGGCTACCAAGCCTAAGGCAGAAACCAAACCGCCTTCGCTCCCGAGTATATTTTGCGTAGCGAGGATGCCATCCTCTTCTACTTCCTGAATATCAAAGTCGTCCATAAAATACCGAAAGCCCGCAAATATTTTAGGATGAAATCTATACAACGCATTCCAACGTACTCTTGGAAAATTTACGGAATAAAACTCTTCGTCGGATGTCCGAGACTCGCTTCCGTTGCCGTAGTAGCGATAGACATAACGATAATAACCAAGCTCTCCGTAAAGTTTAAGTTTGCCATCTTTTAGAAAAAGTTGGAAAGGGAAATAGGATAAAAATTGTTTTTCCAAAGTGTATGCTACACCAAATTGAAGTTGGGAGGGCGGCACTTCTTTGCCTTGTCCTTTCAGTCTAAATGACAAAAATGCACCTGCCCCAAAGCCCCATCTCGTTTCTGGGGTGAAATAAATTAAAGGCAAAGGCACCAAGCTATAGCGTTTTTCGGATAAGGTATCTTTAGTGCTTTCGTTGGTTTGACCATTGATGCCAGCAGCTACACTTACCAAAAAGATGACCGCAAAATATTTTAAATAGGAATACATACGTTGGGAGGAATTATGCCTGCCCCGAGACTTCGGGGATTATGAATACTTTTCCAAGAGTTTAGATAAGCCAAATAACAATCCATCTAAATTTGGCAACTTAAATATTTTCACTTCAATGCAATGTCGGTCGAATTTCAATTAGGGGTATTCCTTACATTTTTTTGTCGCTCATTGGTTTTAAATCTTCCAAAAAAGTTTGATCTATCCTGTTACCTTTTTGTACCCCAATCATTATGAACATGAAACGGTCTTTATTGGTGTTCAAATAGCTGTTCTTCATTCTCTTTTTCACAAAAAAAGGACGTGAAGATTAGCTATTTGGCATTTTTTGGCGAAACGAAGTGATGGTCTCCTTTTCCCCAACATACCGAAAAAAAATTTAATGTATAAATGTTTTCAAATTTGCAAATAAGTCGTACCCTTGCAAAAAATCTGACTCGAATGAATAGTAGTAATAAGACTGTTTCACAAGAGGCTATGCAAGCAGAGTGGCTAGAGGTGCAAGCTGCACAGCAAAATCCTGCCCACTTTCGACCATTGTACGACCGTTACTTTGAGCCGATTTTTCGTTTTGTATTCAAAAGATGCGCTGACGAAAATTTGGCAGGAGACATTTGCTCGCAAGTTTTTTTGAAGGCCATGCAAAAATTAGGATCCTATCAATATAAAGGTGTTCCTTTTTCTGCTTGGCTTTATCGTATAGCGAGCAATGAGGTAGCACAGCACTTTCGAAATACACAAAAGAATCGTGTAGTGAGTGTGGAAGATCACAGTATTTCGGACTTGATTGATGAAATAGCTGATGATGGTGATTTTGAAAAAGCAAGACAACAACTTTTGCAAACTCTAAATCAGTTAAAACCCAAAGACCTCACCTTGATAGAATTGCGATTTTTTGAAGGAAGACCTTTTAAGGAAATTGCGGACATACTAGAAATTACGGAAAGCAACGCTAAGGTAAAAACGTACCGAATACTAGAGAAGATGAAAAAAATAATGAAGATTTAACGAATGATGTCTGCCCCGAAACTTTGGGGAATGATGAATTGAAAAATTTGAGCACCTTTCCCAAAAACTCGGTTTTTGAAAAAAATTCTGATCAAATATTACCTATGAAAAAAGACATTTACAATTTTAAAATCAATCAACCACAGCCAAGTAGTGATGACATTGCTAAGCATAAAAATTTCGATGCGCTACTACGGCAGTTGGAGGAGACCTCGGCACCCGCTGAAATACCTCCAGCCTTGGAACAAAAGCCAAGGCTGATGTGGTTGAGATACGCCGCCGCCGCCGCTGCTGTATTGCTGTTGGTTATTGTGGGGCGTGAACTACTTCAGGGGGAAAATACAATGACCGAAGAAGATTACTTTGCTAGTCAACCGTTCATTAATCCTCCGTTGGAAAATTTAGCACCTATATTTATTAGCAAAACGATAAACGCCAATCAAGGCGGTGTTTACGAGTACGAGAATGGATCAAAATTGATGATACCCTCCGCTGCATTTGTGAGTAAGAAAGGAGCGATTGTGGAAGGAAATGTGGACATCAAGTTTAGAGAAATGCACGATTACGTGGACTTCTTCCTTTCGGGGATTCCTATGACTTATGATTCTGCTGGTACGCGCTACATTTTAGAAAGTGCCGGTATGGTAGAAATTTACGCAGAACAAAACGGCGAAAGATTACAAATGCAGGAAGGTAAGGAAATTCAGGTAGAACTGATTTCTTACGTTGATATGCCACGACTGAATGTAAGCCCGAAGTACAATATTTACAAATTGAATGCCTCCACTCGCAATTGGGAATATCGTGCTGTGGATAAAATCCAAGTTGTAGATAATCTGGAAAGCGCAGCATTTCAGAATGAAGAATTGAATCAGTTGAATGCCAGTTTTAAGACATCTATCCAAAAGATCGAATCCCTCGAAAATAACGAAATTCAAAATTTGGAAGCGTCTGTCCCTCTGCCAATCGCTCCAACTCCATCACAGCGAGCACAAAGCGATCAATTATCCTTTGATATTGATATTTCGGATAATGCTTCCGCAGCGGTTCGGGCTTTAGGAGAAAAGTACAATAGCATCATTTGGCACATTTCTCCGAATAGTCCCGAAATCAATCCCAATGCGCTCGACGTAGAATGGGAAAGTATGGATTTAAAACCCCTGAATGAGTCGGACTACGAACTCACACTCATCAACGGAAGCATCACCGAAAAGGTAATTGTCACTCCTGCCCTGAGTGGAGAGGATTATGCGCAAGCGATGAAGACCTACCGGGAACAAATGAATGATTACCAAGCCGCTGTGGCAGATCGAGAAAGTAAGTTGAAAGCAAGCAGGGATGCTATCATTGCCAAGTTCGAGGCTCAAAAAGTAACAGCAAAAAAACAATACAATTCCAAGATAGAAAAATGGCGAACGGCTAATCAAGACGACCCCGTGGTCAATCAAATGGTGAGAAGAAAAATCATTAACAGATTTGTAGCAGATGGTTTTGGAGTTTGGAATTGTGATCGTCCGATTCGTCCTGACGACTTACAGATAGCAGGAAAATTTGTGTCGGATAAGGCTGCTAAAAATCTAAACGACGTGGCTTACTTAGTCAATAAAAATCGGAATACCATTGTTAGGATTTACGCTAAAGATGGTGCTAAAGTGCGCTTTGACCAAAAGTCTGACAACTTGATGTGGATGGTGACGAAGGATAATCAGATCGCTATTTTCAGACCCGAGTCATTTAAAGAAATTGAAAAA
>JBCCJE010000622.1:0-4111 GCA_039027925.1 Bacteroidota bacterium | reverse complement strand
AAAATTATTAACATGAGTATTTTTGGAAATCTATTTGGCGGAGACTCTGGCCCCGTTACTTTAAACAAACAAGAAGCATTCGCTGGAATTTTATTGAGTATCATTGCCGCTGATGGTCAGATTACCCAAGAGGAAGGTCAAGATTTTATCTCTACTTTGCAGCGCGCTAGACTGATGAATAGTGTCAATAATAATCAGTTTAGAGATATGATGAATAAACTACAAAAGTATATGCGCAAAAATAGCCCCGAGGCTTTGGTTGATCTTTGTGCGGAACACCTCCCAGCAGAATATGCGAACGGGACTTTTGCCTACGCCTGTGATTTGGTTTTTTCGGATGGGACGGCAGACGAATCTGAGCAAAAATTATTAGACCAGATCAAACTAAAATTAAACATTGATGATAGCTTGGCCTACAAAGTAGGTGAGGTATTGATGATAAAAAATAAAATTTAGCCTTTGCTGGCGCCATCTCCAATCTCACGTCAAAAACAAACGCGCTAGTTCACCCGCTACGTAGCGGACTACGTTTTTCGATTCCCTTACAAACTAATAAACCACTTGCCTCACACAAGTGGTTTGTTCTTTGTTGGTGGGCTACGGCGAACTTTTTTTAGTGCTTTTAGGAGACAAGAGAACTGTTCTTACTGTGTCGGTTATTCTTGCGCAAGCCCTAAGTATTCGCTCAATTTTTAGAACTTAAAAGAAGATTAATGCAGATAAAAGAAAATCCACATGTTTACGATGCTATTATTGTAGGATCGGGAGCGGGGGGAGGTATGGCGACCAAGATACTTTCTGAAGCAGGAATGAAAGTGGCTGTAGTAGAAGCGGGGCCTTACTTTGATCCTAAAGATCCAAAGACCGCTACCCAGATGAAATATCCTTGGGAATCTCCACGAAGAGGCGCAAGTACGACTAGAGCTTTTGGAGATTATGATATGTCATGGGGAGATTGGAAAGTAGATGGCGAACCTTACACCCAGAAAGACGGAACGCAGTTTAGATGGTGGCGCTCCAGAATGTTGGGAGGTCGAACGAACCATTGGGGAAGAATTTCGCTTCGCTTTGGTCCTATTGATTTTAAGCACAAAGATGTAGATGGATTAGGCGATAACTGGCCGATTGGTTATGATGATATTAAACCTTATTATGATCGGTTGGATAAAATGGTGGGAGTATTTGGCTCAAAAGAAAAACGGTATAATGATCCAGATGGCTATTTCTTACCAGCACCTAAGCCACGTTTGCATGAGTTGTATTACATCAAAGGAGCAAGAAAAGCTGGTGTAGATGTGATTCCTTCTAGGCTTTCCATTTTGACTAAAAAATTGAATAACGAAAGAGGAATTTGTTTCTACTGTAGTCAATGTAATCGTTCCTGTGCTGCTTATGCAGATTTTTCTTCTAGTTCCGTTTTTGTCATTCCTGCAGTTAATGGAGGGCAAGTAGATTTATTTGTTAATTGTATGGTGCGCTCCGTCACAACTGACGAAGAAGGTAGAGCGACTGGAGTTTCATATATCAATAAAGAAGATCGGAAAGAGTATCAGCTAAAAGCTCGCTCCGTAGTCTTAGGGGCATCGGCATGTAGTACTGCTCGAATCTTGCTCAACTCCAAAAGTAAACAACATCCAAACGGACTTGGGAATAGTAGTGATTGCGTAGGTCGGTATTTACATGATTCTACTGGTGGTGGTCGAGTGGGTTTTATTCCCGCTCTGATGAATAGAAAAAAAGGATATAACGAAGATGGCGTAGGGGGGATGCACGTATATTCACCGTGGTGGTTAGATAATAAAAAACTAGATTTTCCAAGAGGTTATCACATTGAAGTTTGGGGAGGAATGGGAATGCCGTCCTACGGATTTGGATTTAATGTTTCTGATTTAAATAAACACGTGGGAGGTGAACTTGGCGGATATGGTGATAAGCTTCGAGATGATGTTAAGAAGTTTTATGGTGCTGTAGTTGGAATGTCAGGAAGAGGGGAAGCAATTGCTAAGAGAGAAAACCGCTGTGAAATTGATCCTAAAGTTGTGGATCAATTTGGTATTCCAGTCTTACGATTCAATTATGAATGGTCAAACTACGAAAGATACCAAGCAAGACATATGCAAGAGACTTTTGAAGAGATCATTCACGCCATGGGAGGTATTCCACTAGGAGATAAACCGACTAAAGAACAAGATTGGGGGCTGCTCAAGCCAGGTGAAATTATCCATGAGGTAGGAACCACTCGAATGGGAGATGATCCTAAAAATTCAGTAACCAATAAGTATTGTCAATTGCACGATGCAGATAATGTATTTGTAGTAGATGCTGGACCTTTTGTGAGTCAAGCAGATAAAAATTGTACTTGGACGATCATGGCATTAGCGATGAGAACTTCTGAGTATATCGTAGCGCAATACAAAAAGAAACATATTTAATTCGAGAGGTGGGAACAGAGAAGAGAGATAAATTGAAGCAATAACACTTAAATCTCTCTTCTCTGTTCCTACCTCCCTTTTCTAAAAAAAAGCAACATGAAAAGAAGAGATTCACTCAAATATTTATTAGTTGGCACTATCGGCGGAGCAACAGTTGGATCAGCAAGTAGTTGTAAATCAGATACCCCAACTGATGTCCCAAAAGAAGTAGCAACTAAAACAGAAGAAGGGCTCTATGGCAGAATGCCTGCGGAGATAGAACATGATAAAAGAGTAAAAGCGGAGATTTTCTTAAATGAACATGAACTAACGACTATCGCAGTCTTATGTGATATTATTCTACCTGCCACACCGACGGCTGGATCAGCTACTGATGCTAAAGTGCCTGAGTTTATAGAATTTATAGTAAAAGATATACCGAATCATCAATTGCCAATGCGAGGTGGTCTGATGTGGTTGGACGGAGAAGCTAATCGAAGATTCAATAAAGAGTTTGCAAAATGTACTTCTCCAGAGCAAATCCAAATCATAGATGACATTGCCTACCCTGATCCTGATAATGAAAAACCAGAGATGACTCATGGTAGAGCATTTTTCAATTTAATTAGAAATCTTACGCTAACAGGATATTATACCACTAAAATGGGATTTGATGATCTAGGGTATCAAGGAAATTATGCGAATATTTGGGATGGTGTTCCTGAGGATATCCTAGCTGAGCACGATGTCGCCTATGATCCAGAATGGTTGGCTAAATGTACCGATCAATCCAAGCGAAATGCCATCGCAGAATGGGACGAAAATGGTAATCTTATGAGCTAGTTTTCACAGTGCATATTGGACGAATATTTAATGAAGTTAGAAGAGGTCAAAACGGTTCTTGAATTTGTACCACGCCTCTAGCAGGAGGAATATTTATGATCTTAAAATCAAAGCGATATGATGCTTTGAAAAGCTCAATCTAAATATGCCCACCGAATCAGATTAGCTTTACTAGCAACTTTAATTTCGAAGAGCACCATCGAAACTCCTCACGTCTATTTACCTTGAATGTTTTGCACAGGCTTCTTTTTCATGATTCGTTCTCGGTGCTTTGTTCCCCATTCTCGCATTACTTCAATTACGCTATCAAGTGATTTTCCGTAGTCAGTAAGACTGTACTCTACCGTCACGGGTGTCGTATTAAATACCGCTCGATGGACTAAGCCGTTAACTTCTAAGTCTTTCAATTCTTTGGACAACATCCTCGGTGTGATACCTTCAATTTGTCGTTCCAATTCTTTAAATCTTTGATTGCCAAATGACAGCGCAATAATAACGGGGAGCTTCCATTTACTACCGATTAGGTCAATTACATCTCTTACTGGTCGAATGTATATTTTACATTCCTTACTTTTTTTATTCATAATTCATTGATTATCAGATTACTATACTTTTTGATACTACTATACTAAAGTATATTGATATACTTTGTATAGTAAAGGTACATTATTTTTGCCTCACATTTTTTGACAAGTTTATCTGGATAGTTGACATTTTGTAGTATTAAAAATTACGGGGTAACGGGAAGTTACCCCGTAATAGGACACTTTCCCCGTAACTTCCCGTTACGGGGAAAATTAGATGCCAACTACTTTTATGGCTTTGATAAACTTGTCCATTTTTTTAATCAAATTTTT
>JBCCJE010000621.1:0-4114 GCA_039027925.1 Bacteroidota bacterium | reverse complement strand
CGTTTGTTGGCTTTAAGAACTTTTGCTTTACTTATTTGCTATCCCACGAAGTTCTCAAAGCATGGTGCTAAGCAGTTACGTTTTGTAATAAAAAAAATGACAGCCGTGGTGTTGATAATTTAATCAGCGCAATGATTTATAAAAAAAGATTACACTCCTTATTTTGATCGAATAGGGTAGCAAAAAATTCGACAGGAAAATGATCGAATACCATATTTCCTACATTTTTAATATTTTCGCACCGCATTTCGGAAACGATCTTTAAAGATAATCTGTATATCACTCAAATTTAAAATTTCACAAAAAAATTATATTTCAATGGCAACCTACAATCCAAGAGAAATAGAGCAGCAATGGCGAAAATACTGGGAAGAAAAGCAAATATATAAAGTATCCAATGACACCTCTAAGCCCAAATTCTACGTACTCGATATGTTTCCCTATCCTTCGGGCGCAGGGCTACACGTAGGGCATCCATTGGGGTATATTGCTTCCGATATTTTTTCGCGCTACAAGCGGATGAAAGGATACAACGTTCTCCACCCGATGGGATACGATGCCTTTGGTTTGCCAGCAGAACAGTACGCCATTCAGTCGGGCATTCATCCTGCCGAAGCTACTCGCCAAAATATTGAAAGGTACAGGAACCAGTTGGATAACATCGGATTCTCGTTTGATTGGAGCAGAGAGGTACAAACTTGCGATCCCAATTATTACAAATGGACGCAATGGATATTTCTACAAATTTTCCAACATTACTACTGCAAGGATACGGATAAGGCGCAACCCATTCGTGAATTGGTCGCTACCTTTGAAAAAGAAGGCAACGCTAAAGTGAACGCAGCCACTACGCAGGAAGCTATCTTTTCGGCGGAAGATTGGAAAAAAATGTCTCCCAAAGCCAAGGACGACGTACTGATGAACTATCGCTTGGGCTACCAGAAAGTAGGCTACGTGAACTGGTGCGAAGCATTGGGTACTGTCCTCGCCAACGATGAAGTCAAAGACGGCGTGTCGGAGCGGGGTGGTCATCCCGTAGAGAAAAAGGCCATGATGCAATGGTCATTGAGGATCACCGCCTACGCCGAGCGATTACTGGAAGATATAGAATCTTTGGAATGGTCGGATGCTCTAAAAACGATGCAACGCAATTGGATTGGAAAATCAGAAGGTGCGCAAGCATTCTTTAATGTGCAAGAGTCAGATCACCAAATCGAAGTGTTTACTACCCGACCCGATACGATCTACGGAGCTACTTTTATGGTGTTGGCGCCCGAGCATCCGTTGGTGGATGAACTTACCACCGAGGCTCAACAAACAATCATTGCTGATTATAAAAAATACGCCAATGCCCGTTCGGAACGCGAGCGTATGGCGGAGGTGAAAGAAGTGACGGGAGCATTTACGGGAGCTTATGCTTTCAATCCCGTCACGGGCAGAGAGTTGCCGATTTGGATTGCGGACTACGTACTCTTGGATTACGGTACGGGTGCCATCATGGCCGTACCGAGTGATGATGATCGGGATAAGGCATTTGCCCAAAAATTTGATTTATCCATCGTAGATGTGGTGGATAAGTCCAAGCATCCCGGAGCTACTTTGTCCGATAAAGTTGGCGTAATGATCAATTCTGGTTTTTTGAATGGGATGGAAGTACCCGAAGCCATTACTGCTGCCATCCAAAAAATCGAAGATATGGGCATCGGTACGGGGAGAGTAAACTACAAATTGAGAGATGCCAATTTTAGTCGGCAAAGATACTGGGGAGAACCTTATCCCATTTTGTTCGACGAAGCAGGTGTAGCGCACGCGGTGCCAGAAGAGGAACTTCCCGTTGAGCTACCAGATTTGGATGATTTTAAACCGACCGCCGACGGACAATCTCCATTGGCTAAAGCTACCAATTGGGTCAATGAAAAAAATGGTTTTTTTAGAGAGACTGATACCATGCCGGGGTACGCTGGTTCTAGTTGGTATTTTTTGAGGTACATGGACGCTCAAAATAACAACGAATTTGCGAGCAAGGAAGCCTTGGATTATTGGCAGGAGGTGGACTTGTACGTAGGGGGTACGGAGCATGCCGTTGGTCATTTGATGTACGCTCGTTTTTGGCATAAGTTCTTGTACGACAAGGGATTAGTGCCAACCAAAGAGCCTTTCAAAAAATTGATTAATCAGGGTATGATTCAGGGAGTCATCGAATATATTTATCTGAAAAAAGAAAAAGTCAATGGTGTATCGCAGTTTTATTCTGCCGATATGATTGAAGGAATGGGCGTAGATAATTTTGCCAAAATTCCAGTTCACGTAGATTTTGTTTCGGAATATGGTTCTCCCAAATCCTACTTGGACAGAGCAGGTATCCAAAAATTCGTAGCGTGGCGACCCGAGTACGCGGAGGCGGAATTTATTTGTGGAAATTGTACGTACCGTCCTGCCACCCCATTAGCCGATGGTAAGGAATGTAATTTTATTACCAAGTCGGAGGTGGGCAAAATGTCCAAACGATATTTTAACGTAGTCAATCCCGACGACGTAGTAGAGCGGTACGGTTCGGATTGTTTTCGTATGTACGAAATGTTTTTAGGTCCCATCGAGCAAGGTAAGCCTTGGGATACGAAAGGCATTGACGGCGTTTCTAAATTTTTGAGAAAATTCTGGAGTTTATTCCACGATGATAACAATACATTTACAATAAGCGACGAAGCAGCTACAAAGCAAGAAATGAAAATCCTGCATACCGCTATCAAAAAAGTCAACGAGGACATTGAGCGATTTTCGTTCAATACTTGCGTGAGTGCCTTCATGGTGGTGACAAATGAATTGAAAAAACTAAACTGCAATAAGCGTGAAGTTTTAGAGCCACTAGCTCGATTGGTTGCTCCGTTTGCACCGCACGTCGCCGAGGATTTGTGGGCAAAATTTGGCAATCAGGAAAAGTTGATTTCTGTTCACATGGCGGATTATCCACAGGCAGAGGAGGCTTACTTAAAAGAGGATTCAATCAACTATCCTGTGTGTGTCAATGGGAAAAAAAGATCGGAAATGGCATTCCCCGCTGACGCCTCTAAAGCCGACATGGAAGCGGGCGCACTCGCCTTAGAAGCTATCCAAAAATACACAGCGGGTAAAACTGTTCGGAAAGTAATCGTAGTGCCCAAGCGTATGATAAATATTGTGGTGTAGCACTTTCTCCTCCCATGCAGGGGTGATTGGTTCTGATTCACAGGCTTTGTACATTACTTTTTGCACATAATTTACGAGTTTGCAGGACGTCTCTTCCCCGCTGGCGGGCAGGGCTGTTAAGTTCTAGTTGACAAATTTTTAGCATACTTTTTTTGAAAAAAGTGGACAGAAGTAGTTAGTCTTCATTGATCCACTTATGAAAGCTCATTGGCATTAGAGGAATTTTTCATCTGACAATCAGAAATGAAGTATCGTCCATTTTTCTGGTGGAGATTAATTGCGATAGAACTCAAGACAGCCCCGTTGATAGGGCCATTATGTTTCCTAATTTGATTTTGGTCTTCTCCAATAATAACGTCTTTGACTCAATGTAAAGAATTTTCAATTCGCCAATATCCACGAATAACTTCGTGATAATATTCGGCACAAGATTAAAAATGGCTAGACATATGAAATCTATCAGAATGGGTCAGTTTATTTTTTGATGCTGTTTGCTTGTGAACATGAATAAACCGACTTAAACCTTCCCATTCTTCTACTTTACAACTATTGAGCGCATTATAAACAGCAACATACCAGAATGACGTCCATGATCTTTTTTATGAGTTCACTCGCATATAGCGCATCTAAACTAGCTCCTAGCCGTTTGTCTTAAAACTTTTTGGCTGCTTGCTCATCCTCACCTAATCCATCTATGTAGTCACTCAACCAATCTGACACTTCATATAATGGTCTTGGACTATCTAATAAGTTCAGTAACAAACGACGCTACTCTATTAACTCGCCTTACTCCACTCCATCGAAAGTCCATAGATGATCGCTGACCCGCTTCGTTCAGCACAGGCTAATCGTCGGGCTTCGCCACAATTATTAGCCTTTAATGTTGCACACCGTGTTTATTTTTTATTTTGGGTAGTACTTTTCTTTT
>JBCCJE010000620.1:0-4117 GCA_039027925.1 Bacteroidota bacterium | reverse complement strand
TTGGATTTTAACCAATTGGCCAACACTTATCCGACCAACGGTACGATCATCAAAGAACTTCCCGACACTTATATTTTATTGAATAACGGAACGGAGGAAAAAGTGATCCGAAATAACCACGACGCTCCGAAGGCGATTTTGGATTTGGAGCGTTTTCTGGAGGAATTTTTTAAAGAATTAAATTGGGAAAAGGTGAATTAGCCCACATCAGGACAGCACGACTAACTCGGGTGAACCACCCAATCTTCCGAACACAATGGCATTTTGCTCGAATTTTTTCCCTAGCGCCACGCTATCTTTTTTTGATATATCCAAAATAAGCAGACTTTTTTCTGCCTCCCAATCATCCTGATCGGGCACGTCGAACCCTTCCGAAAAAGCTAACTTGCTTCCTTTTACGTCGCTTACCAATCGAGCATGTCTTTTCTCATTTTCTTCAAAACTCAGAGGTCTTGATCGTGGATTGTAAGCAGAAATAAAAGCCCAAGTGAACACATTATTATCTACCAAAAATTCCTCTAGTGACCAATTAGCTACTCCGATTTTGATTTTCAGCCCCAAGTGTTGGACTTCGTAAGTAGTGGCTAGGTATGCCTCTAATAAGTGTTGGTCTAGATTACCCGAAATATCATCCATCTGAATTATTATAAACTCTACAAAATTGTACCTTTGCGGAGATTTTGAGAAAATGAAGGTTTGAAGTTCGTTTTCGAGGATTTTATCAAATTTGACTGATCGAAAAACGAACAACAAAATAATTAAAAAATAGAAATGGATAAAAATAATGTAATTGGGTTGGTCTTGATTTTCATTTGCTTGATACTTTACATGCAGCTTAATCAACCTACTCCTGAACAAATAGAGGCGGAAGAAAGAAGGAGAGACTCCATCGAACAAATCCAATTGGCTGCGGAAAATCCTGACCTCCAAGCTGCCGATACCGCTACTAATCCAACTACGATGGCACCTACATTCGAATCGCTTCCCGACTCTTTGAGGGATGCTGCACTAGCTAGGGAGTTCGGAATTTTTGCGGCGGCAGGTACGGGTACGGAGGAGGAAAAAATTCTTGAAAATGATCTGATGACCATTACTTTTACCAATAAAGGGGGAAAAATCAAATCGGTTGAACTCAAACAATATTTCAAAATTTTCCCAGACTCTTCTGGTGAAAATGTAAAATCTGCGCTCCGATTATTGGAAGACGATAAAAATAAATTTGATTATATCTTTCCGTTACCCGGTGTCGGTAAAGTAAAATCGGGAGACTTGTATTTTCAAACTCAGCAAAATGAGAATACCATTATTTTTAGAGCAGATGCAGGCGAGGGGCGATACTTCGAACAGAAATATACCTTGAATCCAGATAATTACGAGTTGGACTACGATATCCAATTCGTGGGATTAGGAAATGCCTTGGCGACCGAAAACAACAACATCCAACTAGAATGGGTCAACTTTTTGGATAAGCTAGAAAAAAGTGTTTACTACGAAAGAATTTATTCCTCTACCTATTTTAAAGAAGCAGACGAAGATCCTAGCTACTGCACTTGCACTAGCGACGGCGAAGAAGATGCCGACGGCAATCCCGTGGAGTGGGTAGCGGGATCCAATCAGTTTTTCAACAGTACCTTGATGACTGACGGTAAACCTTTTGCGAGTGCTTTTATGACGACTAAGATGTTGACGGATGCCGATGATGATTTGAAGATTTTAAATTCAAAAATTCAAGTACCCTTCGGCGGCAGCACCAATGAGACGTTTGCGATGAAAATGTACATTGGTCCCAACGAGTATGATCGCCTGGCCGCTTACGATAATCAGCTACAAGATATTATTCCATTCGGCAGAAGTGTATTCGGTACGGTGAACCGCTGGATCATTCGTCCGATGTTCAATTTTCTTTCTCAATTCATTGGCAGTAAGGGAATCGTCATTCTAGTCCTTACCTTGATTGTGAAATTAGCCTTGTATCCCTTGACGTACAAAATGCTCTACTCCCAATCCAAGATGGCTGCCCTCAAGCCACAACTCGCAAAAATGCGGGAAAAATTCAAAGACGATCAGCAAGCCCAGCAGATGGAAAGCATGAAACTCTACCGAGAGTACGGAGTAAATCCGTTGGGTGGTTGTTTGCCCATTTTTGCGCAGATGCCGATTTGGATTGCCTTGTATCGGTTTTTTCCAGCAAGTATCGAGTTCCGACAGGAGAGCTTCTTGTGGGCACCCGATTTATCGTCGTTTGATGCTTTTTTCGATCTGCCATTTGAGATTCCGTTTATGGGATCTCACCTCAGTTTGTTTACGCTGATTTGGGCTATTACCACCGTAGCTTACACCTACTACAATACTAAACACATGGATATGTCCTCCCAGCCTGCTGCTATGAAATATATGCAGTACGTGATGCCTGTGATGTTTATGGGATTTTTTAATAGTTACGCTTCGGGGCTGACGGCTTACCTGTGTATGAGTAACCTCATCAACATCAGCCAGACCTTAATCACCAAAAATGTGATCATTGACCAAGAGAAAATAAAGCTGGAATTAGAGGAAAATAAGAAGAAACCCAAAAAGAAAAGCGGCTTTGCGCAGCGTATGCAGGATATGCTCGAAGAACAAAAAAAGAAACAAGCACAACTCGAAGCCCAAGCTAAGAAAAAGAAAAAAAGAAGAAAGTAAATTCATGGAAGTTCAGAAATGCCCGATTTGTAAAAGACCACTAGGAGCAGAAGCCAGCATTTCCAGACATCACCTGATACCTAAGTCGGAAGGCGGTAAGGATTCGGAGTTGATTTTGATTCACAATATTTGCCACCAAAAAATTCATTCCGTGTTCACGCTCAAAGAACTGCGGGATGAATTTCACACCGTAGAAAAACTCACAGCGCACGAAGACATCAAAAAGTTTGTAAAATGGGTAAGCAAAAAACACCCAGACTTTTACCAGCGCAACGAAAGAATGAATCGAAGAAAATCTAAGTTTTAGCTGACTTTTTACAAGCCCCCGCTACGCAATTCCATTTTACCACATTGCCTCTACAATCCAGCGGTTCTTCTACCGTTAGTGTTTCCTCCCAATCTAAGACATCGAATCCGATCTGTTTTAACAAATGAAAAATCTTGATTGGAGGATGAAAGGTTTCCCAATCTTTTCGTTTGTAAAAATTTAACGGAGTGACGAAGATCATCTTTCCGTGGGGTTGAAGTACTCGGTACATTTCTTTCAATCCTCGAACGGGATCGCCCAGCCGATCTAGCAAAAAGCTACTCACCACCGCATCCTGTGTCTCATTCTCGAAGGGTAATTCTTCTGCCTTAGCCAATCCGAACTGAATATTTTCCAAAGCGTGTCCTTCTATTTCGATGGGTGAAAATCCCCAATTGGAAAGATTCAATTGGATGATTTCTTTTTGTCGCCAAAAGGCATTTGCTCGCTTGAGCATTTGGTAACTAAAATCCAACCCCCAGAAATTGGCCTGTGGATATCGGGCAGCTAAAGTTCCAATCCATCTACCGACGGAGCAGCCCAGTTCTACAATATTTTGTCCAGCATCTATTTGTAAATGTTTTGTTGTAAAATCAAAAGCAGGTTGAAAAGGATATCGCTCCCACAGTTGATCGGCGAGGTGCAGTGCTGTGTGGCGCACTACTTTACTATCGTA
The DNA here is from genome assembly GCA_039027925.1 of Bacteroidota bacterium. GTDB lineage: Bacteria > Bacteroidota > Bacteroidia > Chitinophagales > Saprospiraceae > CAJQQY01. The sequence goes on along the minus strand of JBCCJE010000620.1, from coordinate 452 downwards.
GCGTTCGTACTGATCTCTTCTAAATTCCAAGTTTGATTTATTGTAAAAAAATGGAATTTCCTTGCGGTAGCTGACGGGTTTTTTCATGGGGCAAAAATAGGAATAATAAGAAAACTAGATAGATATTTAATTGAGTTCAAAGGGATGTGGATTTTCTAAATTATCAAATGTGCGTGAACATTTAGGCAACCTTTATGCTTTTATCAGCATACATTAAGTACATCCCGACTGATCTTTTTGTTTGGACGATCCCCACGGTATTTTATTTGTCAAAATGTAATAATTGCCATATGAAATTAAACTATACCCTTCTCCTCCTCTTTTTGACCAACTTACTTTGTGCCCAAGAAATATGTGACAACGGAATAGATGACGATGGCGACCAATTGATTGATTTACTAGATCCTGACTGCTCGTGTAGTAGTAATAATTCGATACTAGAAGACTTTGAG
>JBCCJE010000619.1:0-4121 GCA_039027925.1 Bacteroidota bacterium | reverse complement strand
CATCATCGCCACGATCTGCGAGGGCGAAAGCTACCAAGCGGGAGGAATGCCACAAACCACGGCGGGCAACTATTCGGACACCTTGCAAACCATCAACGGTTGCGATTCTATCATTTTGACGGAACTCATCGTTCATCCTATTTTTACTGAAAATCTATCAGTAGAGATTTGCATAGGAGATTCATTATTCGTAGGTGGGAGTTGGCAAAATACATCGGGCATCTATTCAGATACTTTACAAACCATCCAAGGCTGTGATTCTATCATCGTTACTGACTTGGAAGTGACAGATAATTACCTCATCACAGTTGATACGCTAGTTTGCAATGAGAGTTTGGTAGGTTTGGATACTGTTACTTTCGTTAGTCAGTTAGGATGTGATTCTATTGTTATTTTCGATTATCAATTGACGACGATAGATTCTTTTTTCTCCGAAACTTTTACTTGCGATCCTTCACAGGTTGATACAATTACGACCTACGCTGTGGGCGTAAATGGCGAGTGTGACTCGGTGCTAGTTGACCTCATTTCGTTAGCGCCTTCCTACGAAATCACCTTTGACACCACTACTTGCCTGACAGGAGCAGTAGGATTAGATACTACATTTTTGACTTCTGTATTTGGATGTGATTCTATTGTTATTTTCGATTATCAATTGACGACGATAGACTCTTTTTTCTCCGAAACTTTTACTTGCGATCCTTCACAGGTTGATACAATTACGACCTACGCTGCGGGCGTAAATGGCGAATGTGACTCGGTGCTAGTTGACCTTATTTCATTAGTGCCCTCCTACGAAATCACATTCGATACCACTACTTGTTTATCAGCAGCGGCAGGTTTAGATACTACATTTTTGACTTCTGTATTTGGATGTGATTCTATTGTTATATTCGACTACCAACTAACGGATCCCGATACAACCTTTATCAATGAAAATACTTGCGATACCACTCAGGTCGGAACTTTCATTGACTTTATCGCTGGCACCAATGGCGCCTGTGATGCCGTAGTGGTGACTACCGCTGTGTTTTCTTGTGATACGCTGATTATCAATTCGTTCAGTTGCAATCCTTTGGATACTGGAACTTTTGTTTTGCTAAGTGGTGATAGCCTATTTTTTGATGTTGTCGAATTAGCCCCTACGGACTCAACTTTGCTGTTGGAGGTTAGCTGTAATCCTTCGGATACGGGATTAGTTTTATCTACTGTTTTACAAAACCAATTTGGGTGCGATAGCTCCATTTTTACCTATACCAGTTTGCTCCCTTCCCAAAATGTAAACCTACAAACTACTACTTGTGACCCTAACCAAGCAGGCGTTTTTGTGGATTCTTTACAGAATCAATTTGGATGTGATAGTATTGTTATAAATACAGTAGCTTTGTCGCCAAGTAATTTAGATACCCTCGCCACGACCTCCTGTTTCTTCCCGGATGAAAATGTAGATACATTGTTTAGTGGTAGTAATATTTTTGGATGTGATAGTATTGTTATAGCTACCGTAGTGTACGAATCAGTCATGGAGCCATTTATTAGTCTTAGCGATATTAGTTGTTTTGGGGAGGAAGATGGCGCAATTTTGATTGATTCAATTATGGGGGGTACACCACCTTACTTGTATTCTTTGAATTTTCAACCTTTTCAGAGTAGCCCCATTTTTGCTAATCTGCCCGCTGGGGATTACGATATTTTGATTGAAGATGCGGAGGGTTGTCAGACCTTTGCGTTGCTTCCGCTGACTGCGCTCAATGAGGTAGAGTTGGAATTAGGGGATGATATTTCTATCAATATCGGAGAAAGCGCCGAAGTGAGCGTACAGTTGGGATTTGACGAAAGTCAGTTGGACACCATCATCTGGTCGCCCTACGAATTGACGGGATGTACTACGGGCAACTGCCTAGCGTTCACGATTACGCCTTTGCAAACCACAATTTTTACCGCCACCATCACGGACATTAACGGATGCACCGACTCCGACCAAATTGCTATTTACGTAGATCAAAATATCCCAGTATATATTCCTAATGCCTTTAGCCCTAACGATGATAACCACAATGATCGCTTCTTGATTTATGGCAACGAAGCCCTGATTGAATCAGTAGAAGTATTTCGAGTTTTTGACCGCTGGGGAGAGATCGTTCACGAAGCCAAAAATTTTCAACCCAATGATCCCACTTACGGTTGGGATGGAATGCTAGGAGGAAAGGTGATGAATCCTGCCGTTTTTGTTTACTACGCCGAGGTAAGATTTTTAGACGGCAGGGTAAAGCGATTCGATGGAGACGTTACGTTAGTGAAATAAAAAATAATTTTAATTTCGCTAATAAAAAATCGAATATGCAAGGTAACAAGCCCTCCAAAAAGAAAGTCCCATTTAAAGTCCAAAAAGAATTAGGTATTTATCTGGATGCTTACAGTCGAAATATTACGCTCCCGTTGCAGTACGAAGATATGCTGCGATTCAATACGGCGATTCCGCTTTTGGATACCGATGAAAACGACACTTTCTGGCAGACAGTTTACTACTCCGAATCAGATACCCAAGAATTATATTCAGCCATGCGGCAGATTTATGCCCTCCTCAAAACCGACGGTGATACCCGCGTGATGCAGCACCTTTCGGTGGATCGGGTGGACTACTGTACCTTCGGCAATAGTAAACCATTTCGGGTACGCATCATCAATCGGCTGAATGACAACTACGATCACTTCTACGTAAAAAGAGCCGATGCTTCGCGGATTTACGGATTGGAGTTGGAGGATTTGCTTTCTCCTAACAGCATGCAATATTTGGTGGATGGCGATACCCTGATCGAGGAACACGTAGCGGGGATTCCGGGAGATGATTTTATGAAAAACAACTTAGGGGAATCTACTTTTAACCAAATCAGGATTGCGAAAGAATTTATCAAGTTCAATGAACGGTGCTTTGTCCGATTACTCGGCGACATGCGATCTTATAATTTTGTGGTGGACATCACACCCGATATTGAGGGTTCGCAGTTTAGAATCCGCGCTATTGATTTTGACCAACAGAGCTACGAAGGCAGAAAAAGTTTTTACATGCCTCAGTATTTTAAAGAAAATAATCCCATCATTTTTTTGGGCATTGAGCACATGACTCCCAAAACGGTGACGCAATACCAACTGGAAGAAAGAAGTCTGATTGCGATGAGGGCCAAGGCAGAACGCACTAGATTGAATGATCTCTTTGAGGTCATGGTACACGATCAGATTTCATTTCCCGATAAAGTAGAACTACTCAAACAAGACCTTTCCGTCCACCACAAAAACGACGTATTTATGAAATGCAAAAATATGGGGGAGATTATTTTGACCAATATTCAATTGCTCTTAAAAAAAGAGTTCAAACAAAGTCTGTTGGATTTGGAAGAATTAAAAGATTGATCCCCCCACTAAAAAACTTCAGATGCAGCAGCACCTGAAGCAAAATAGGAACTATGAAGTCTTAGAGCCTGAGCCAATCTAATAGCTCAAACTCTAACAACTAAGGGCGTCGAGAGATACCTCTGCAATTTGATCTCTCGTAGGGTGGAGTACTCATATCAGTAGTACCCTAGCAGCTAGGTACATCTAGCGAACCCTTGGCACTTAGGTCTCCTAGTTCGTCATAAACTTCTACTCTGAATCCTGCGCCACAAACGCATTCGATGGTTGTTTGACCTTCTGCGTAAATATCTAGTTCGGAATTTTTGTACCAGCGGATAGTGAAATTTCCATTATTAAGATCGTCATCGGCGGAGGATACAGTTACAGAAAATCCTTCTTCGTTGGCGCAAGGAGCGGTAGTAAGTACAATGGAAATCGCCTGACCGGAAGCATTCGAAATACTGAGTACATCTGCGGATTCAAAACTGTTAGGACTATCAAATGTTGGTGTTGCTTCAATTTCTTCTTCAATAACGGATGGTGTTTCGATGGTCTCTAATTCATCAATGCCGAGGGTATCTTTTTGGCAAGAGGTAAATGTCATTAGGCTTACTAATAGGGCTAGACTGAAGATTACAAAATTCTTTTTCATGATTTTAGTGTTTAGGGGGACGTGCATATCGTTTGGTGTAACAATACGTTTCCGTTGTTTTAAATAATAATTTTTT
>JBCCJE010000618.1:0-4125 GCA_039027925.1 Bacteroidota bacterium | reverse complement strand
GGTTCTACGCCCATCAATGATGTTAGTTTTGCTTGGACGACTACTAACGGAAATATCTTGTTAGGAAATCTTGAACCCAATCCAGAAGTTGATCTAGCGGGAGATTATTTACTGACTTTGACCAATGATATCAACGGGTGTACCGCCACGGAATCCATTTCTATTTTTGAAGATTTTGCAGTACCCCAAATCGGTATTGCGACACCCGAAACGTTGACTTGTGTGGATACTGTTATAACCCTGAGTGCGGTAGGTTCTTCCGTAGGTTTTCCCTTTGAAAATACTTGGAGCACCATTACTGGAAATATTTTATCGGGAACAAATACTTTGGAAGCCGAAGTTGACGCTGCTGGAATTTATACCCTAAATATTTTAAATACTGAAAATGGATGTGCTATCTCGGAGTCGGTGGAAGTTCTTGCAAATGTAGTGTTACCCTTTGTAAATGCCGGAGGGGTTTATGAGATGGGTTGTACGGAAACTGAAATTACCTTAGATGCCATCGCCGCTCAGGGTAGCGAGTTTACCTACGCTTGGACGACTACCGATGGTAATATTTTAAATGGAAATACAACACTCGCACCCACCGTAGTCATCGGAAATTATCTTTTGACCGTCACTAATCAGATCAATGGTTGTGAAAATATTTCGGAAGCGCAGGTAGTGGAGGACATGGATGTACCCAATGATATCGAAGTCATTCTGACCGATCCACTTTGCCGTGGCGATGGGAATGGAAGTATCGAAATCCTCAATGTCATCGGCGGAGAAGCGCCTTACGTCTATGCCTTTGATGACCAAACTTTTAGTACTAACAATACTTTTACAAATTTGGGTGGCAGTATTTATCCATTGACGGTTCAGGATGCCACGGGCTGCGAATGGAGTACGACGCTCGAACTAATTGATCCCAACGAGATAGTAGTCGAACTGGGCCCCGATCAATTTATTGAACTGGGAGAAAATATCACCCTACAAGCCATCAACAATATTCCGAGTAGTGACTTGGATTCTATTGCTTGGCTATCGTCGGGAGCGCTGGATTGTAACAATTGTCTTACGCAAAACATCCTCCCCCTATTCACGACCACTTACTCCGTATGGTTATCCAATACCAATGGCTGCGAAACGGAAGATAACGTTACCGTATTTGTCAATAATCCAAGACGTATCTTTATCCCCAACGCCTTCTCGCCCGACGGTGATGGCTACAATGATGTCTTTATGATTTACGCTGGTCTCGGAGTAGCAGAGATTGAGCAATTCCAAATTTTTAGCCGCTGGGGAGAATTGGTTTTTGAACAAAACAACTTCCAACCCAACGATACATCCCTAGGATGGAATGGCTTTTTTAGAGGAGAAAAAATGAACCCCGGCGTACTGGTTTATTTTGCCAAAGTCCGATACTTGAATGGCAAAACGGAAATTTTTAAAGGGGATGTGTACTTGAAGTGAGTGGGGAGGGTAATTTCAAAATTCCCCTCGCAGTTTTTTTAACTACGAAAGGGATGATAACTTTGGTACTTGAACTCATAATTTTGACTAGTCAGCAGAGAATTTTACGATATTATCTATGTCTTTTATAATTGGTCTGAAGTAACCCTTCATCAAATTAAAACTAGTATTAATTTTTCTAATTTTTAAATCATGTCAAAAAAGCATAGAGGTCTAGTTTGCACCAGCCATTCTTTTACTCCTTAGTCAATTGATCTTCCCCTAACAATCTCCACGTCATCAAACCAAACTGGCGATTCTGAATTGTTCATCAAGAAGAAAGTAAGCGTACTATCGGCGTAGTTTTCTGGAATCACGAACTCTTTGTACAAAATTCCCCAGCCGTCTTTTTCTCCGAGCAACTTGTTAGATTCCCCTTCCCAGTAGGTAGCTGATCTGGCTACCACGGCGGCCGAACTCCTAGCGGGATACCTCCATACGTGAAACCAAAAGCGGTCGCAGGGTTGTACTTTACGCAGGGTCAGCTTGAAGCCTTCTGGATGTTTTAGATGAGTCAAGATGCTGTACTGCCCCGATAGGGATTTTTCATCAGATCGGTAAGCCACATTTTCGAAGCGTATGTTTTCTTGATTGGACTTTAAAAAATTAGAATCTGGTGTAATCGTTTCGGCATCGCATCTGATGGTGTCTAGTACTTGGTGTCTTATTTTTTTTAATAAAAAAATAGTATCTCTTCCCGGCGGAACAAACCTTCTATTAGAAAATGTTTTGATCGTTTCGTAGCCACAAAGTTCCGTAAACTCCAAGTAATAACGCTCCTGATTATCCAACCACCAACCGGTATTTTCCCAATCGAAGTTAGTGGGTACTTTTTTATCTTTCCAATATCGGAACTCAAATCCACCGTTGAGTTGATCTACGGGAATTTGCTTTTCTACCAAGGCGTAACGAATCGCTTCCCACCTACTTTTGTTCCATTCCAAATAATCTTTTGTACCCGCAAGGGCAAAAAGAGCTAGTGCCAAAAAAACAAAAAATGCTAAGGATTGGCTCCATCGAGATATAGATTGACTACCAAGGATGATTGGTGTTTTAGGAAAAATAATCAAGATTAAAAAAGGCAGCACCGTCAAGTAATAGCGATCAAAGAGAAAATTATTAGTCAGCAAAAAGAGGAAATATCCGATAGCAATAGCCAATCCAAAAAGTGCCGCCCAGTCTAAGTTGTTGAACTTTTTTTTAAAAAGATCAGTCGCCAACTGTAATCCTTTTTTCCAAATAAAAAATAGTAAGATCACTCCCGAGATGAAGGCGATGAGTTTTACTTTATCCCAAGCCACAGCGGGCAGGGTATCAAGTTTGTCGGGACTAAAGCCAAACAGCGGCGGTAATCCCAGCGTTTTTGGGCCAAGACCAAAATTGTAAAAAATGTTGCCATGAAAATCGTAATGCCATTTTTCCCAAAAAGGATACGACGAAACTAAGGTGAGCACTAAGGCGAGTAATTTGAGCCGCAGATTTTTCCTATTGATTAATTTTGGGAAAATATAGATCAAGACGGGCAACAGGAAAAGCCCCCAGTACATAAAGAAGCCATGTGTTTTTTCTTTTATAAAATAGGTGAATACTCCGTTGGAGAGGTTATCCAAAACATCGCTAGGATTTCCAAAATGACTAGATAAGCCATAATTTGTTTTTCGCCAATACATAAAAAACAATAGACTTACAATGGTGATTATGCTAGGCAAAGCTGCGTGGAGAAAATGACGCAAAGTACGATGCGCTTTGAGCAAAGCCACAATGAGAAAAGCGATGGGAATCAAAATACCTGGCTGTCGAATGAGTGTAGCGAGCACAGAAAATAAAGTTGCAAATACGATGTTATAAATATTAGAGGTATGAAGATATTTTAAGAGAAAATACGCAGCCACAAGGGAATAGCATAAATACGGAACATCCGTCATGTAGGTAAAGGACACATTAAAATAGATGGGATTGAACGCCAAAAGGAGTGCTAAGCCCGCTGCCAACTTCTCGTTAATTTTTGCTTCCTTGAAAAAATAGTAACTGGCCAACATTCCGCCCCAACCCAAGACCAAGGTGGACAATCGAAGTACGGTGTGAGAATACCCAAAAATTTTACAAAACAGCGCGCCCCACAGCGTATGCGCAAATAAGGTCATGGCGCCCCAATCATCAAAATAAATTTCGTTATCCACCGCTAGTGTTTTGGCGTTGAGCGCATACGACCAATCATCATTCAACGGAAAGTCACCAATCGGATTGATGATTGCTATACATAATAGCCAAACGGTAGAAAGGTAGAATGGATAGTTGGTTTTCGTTGTGAGCATTAGTTTATTATTGATGTTTTTTTGAGGGCGCTAATCCAGATGAGTAAGCTGCAAATTTAATTTTTAATTTTTTGTAGATTGTGAATACGTTGTTACGTTTCTGCGTAGTAAAAATATAATAGGGAAAAGTAAGTTGTATTTCAAGTCAATTGATTTTATAGAGTCGTGCATGTTTTAGTTATATAAATTTGATCTGGAGCTATGCCAAATCTTACAGCCCCGCAAATTAAAAATTAATAATCTCAGAGCAATTAAACCTGCTCGATAAAGAGTTGATTGGTTCTAACTATAAGAGGATTCTATTGTCAAATTTTTG
>JBCCJE010000617.1:0-4135 GCA_039027925.1 Bacteroidota bacterium | reverse complement strand
GATAAATTTGATATCTAAAAGGAAGAGGTTTGTAAATGAAATTAAAAACCGAATTTGGCAAGATTATCATTCTGGTATTAATGAACTGATTATAAAATATAACCATAATGGATTTTACGAAATCACTAACGAAGGAGGAGAATCTTTCTTTTACAGGTGGGACAAATTTGCTGATGTAGTCGTTACAAGAAATATTATTTTTCTTATTCAAAAAAACTGGGAATTTACTTACCATTTTAGTAAAGAGGAGGTGGGAGAAAAAAATTACATAAAAATAAATGAATTTTTGTCAAAGGAAAAAGGAATTACGTCAATTGAGCTAACATTTCCTGGCTGGTTTAAATTGTTAACAAAGTTTTACCCGCTATGAACATGGCTTTAAGCACAACCCGAGAAGAGAAAAGATGCACCTATGTCGGAAGATGTAGGTGCATTGTTATTTTAGTTGATTAAAAAGGCTAAATTTGTAAATCCTTTGATAAAGAAAACAACGGGCCCAGACGGCGAAGTTCGGGTATATCTCGGCGGGGTAGAATACGTAGATGGAGTAGCAGAAGCCTATAATCACGGCGACGGAAGAGTCGTCTTGAATGACGGTACTAGATTCCAGTTTAAGATTGTGGATCATTTGGGGAATACCGTTGTACTTTTTGAAGATAAAGATGGGGATGATGTGATTAACTCTACGGCAACTGATCCTGCGATAGCGGAGGTATTACAGCGGAATCTTTATTATCCTTTTGGATTAGGACTGGAAGGAGAGTGGGTAAATGAGACTGCTCCGGAGATGAGGTATTTATTTAATGGGAAAGAGTTAGCTAATGATTACGGACTCAACTGGAGCTACTATGGCTTTAGGATGTATGACTCTAGTATAGGAAGGTTTCCGAGTGTAGATCCAATTGCTGACCAGTTCCCACACGTGTCACCATTTAATTACGCAGAGAATGAGCCAATAGGAAATATTGACTTGCATGGTTTACAAAAGTACTCTGTTAAAAACGGAGAAATTGTAGGTACATTCAATGAAGTAACAGTTACAGCTAAAGCACCTTGGTGGTATAATAATTATAAAGGTTACATAGCGCAAGGGCAATTTAGCGATGCTATGGCTTACAGACGCTATGCAAGAATAGGAGGACTGGGCCCAACTGTAAGTGCCCAAATCAATAACGGGGAATATCCTAGACTATCTGGCATGAAAGCTTGGTCACCAGATGCAGGAGGAGGAACTGCTGATTGGCAAAATGGAATAGGAGGAAATTTACAGAAAATTGCTGCAGTTGGAATAGGTGTACCTCTATTAGCAGGAGTTGGAGCTTCAACGGGAACGTTCAGTTTACTGACAGAAGGCGCATCGGCATCAGGACTTTTTTCTTTAGAAGTATCAGCAGCAAGTTTTGTTGCGGATGGTGCCGCTCAATATGGAATGTCATTAATTAATGGCGAACCATTTAGATATAACATTATTAGTGGTTTATCAAATGGTCTCCTCAAAAATCCATTTGCAGCAAACTATTTTGGAAGCCAGTTTACCCTTAATTTTGATGGTAATTTTGAAGTCAACTCTTTTGGGAGTTCTCTAGTTGCTGGTTCTATTGGTGGAGTGTTAGGACAATACTCAGCAAAACTATCAGGATATTTAAGTGATAACTTTAAGATTAATTGGGTAGATAGCTATGGTCAAGCAAGTTCTATCACAAATCCAATTGCAACTGGAACTGATATTTTAACCCAGAGTATCCATAATCTTATCACTTCAGGAGCGGGAGAAACTACAAACCAGATTGACGATAATAATCCATAAACGATGAATGTAAATACGAAGGTTGCAATAGGTATCGGCTTTGTTGCCGTTTTGTTTGCTTTGATAAATGGTCAAGTAAAGAAAACAAGAACAGAGCAACTATTGAAAGACTCTAATTACTTGACCTTCGGTCAAGTAATTAGTTTTGGATATAGTCAAGGGGGAGCATCTGCTCCCGCTAGATATTCTTTTAGTGTCAATAATAAGAAATTTGAGAATAGTTTTTCGAGAAATACATTTTGCAAAAAGTTATCACAAAAGGATAAGGACTATATCAAGAACATAAAACTTCCCATATTATATCATCCTCCTAAACCAGAAGTAAGTATATTATTGGTGAAGCGTTCAGATTACAAGAAGTATGGAATAGACTACCCAGATAGTTTAGCGAATGTCCTACAGACTTACTTTGAATGTGATTGATGAAAGAAATGCAGTAATAGAAACAACGAAGCCGCTTGCAAAGAAATTTGTAACCTTGTGGCATAGAGGCACACCAAGCAAAAGCAAGGTAGGAAAGTCGTAAGATCAACCAAAGGTGGAGGGGGTAAAGGAGGATAGAAAAAGTGAAAGCGTTGCGGTAATCGCAACGATAGTGATTCCAACTTTGTCACACACGAAAGGAGAAGAAGAAAGGACCCCGAGAAATTCGTGACACGGTGCACCTATGTCGGAAGCTCCCGAGCAATCGGGATACGGAGGACTCAAAAAAACCTACAACAATAATTTTGATGACATCGGGCGACCCGCAGAAATTGTCCAAAATTATCCCGGAGCTAGCTACGGAAAAGTTACAACTATTCCCACCTACACCGACGCTGGCGTCGTTACTTACCAGAACATTGACGTAGCCGGACCAGAAGGTGTTGCTATGCAGTACCGATTTGATTTTGACCACATCATTCGTCCCGAACAAACCACCCTAACCATCGGTGGAAAAACTCGGGTACTATCAAGGCTCAGGTACAATGGGCTGGATCAAGTGCAAACTAAATTCCTCGGTGGTACACTCACCCCCAATCAATTTTTGCAAAAAGTAGATTACCTCTACGATGCCGCTGGAAAACTCACGCACATCAATACCCCCGCCGAGGCGGAATGCTTCGAAGGACAGTCTTTTTGTAGAATGACGCTGGGGCTGAGTACGTTTAATAGCCCATTCCAAATTTGTAAAGTTGCCAATGGTGTACTCGTGGGAGAACAGACTTACAGTTTTCCCACAAGTGTACAGCTAGATCAGCCCAATGCGGAAGTATTGTTACAAACTTACCTCACCGCCGCCTTGGACGAAAATGGATTCTTAGGGGAGGTAAGCTACGATTCAGTCACTCATACTATTATCGTGACCAATACCAATACTTCGGGGATTACCCTAATAATCTGTGACCAATCTGGTCCCACGTTTAACGTAGAGGAATGCTGTGAGGCAGGTATCCTCGTACCTCCCCTCGAAACCAATATTCCCATGACCCAAAATGAAGATTTGTATTATCAAAAAAATACCTATACGGGGCTGGATATTACTCGAATCGAATTGGCTTCCGATTGTATCTCAGGATTATTCAGAAATGATTATATCTACGATGCGGACCATCGAGTGACACAGATGAATAATAAAATATTCAAACATCCCGAAATCATCACGGGAAGATATAACACTACCTACACGTACGATACTGTTGGAAATATCAACACCTTAACCCGTAATGGATTGAAGTCAGTAACCGACAGTATACCCAATTACGGACAGATTGATGACTTGAATTATTCGTACCTTGGTAATACCAGTAGGCTGGGTAGCGTGAGTGATACGTCGGGAGTCAGTAAGGGTTTTGTCCCGCAGTCTTCCACCTTTGATTATGATAATAATGGAAATGTGATTTCGGATACGGGAAAAGGTATTGAGCTAATTCAGTACAATTTATTAAATTTGCCACGGCAGATTGCAATTAGTGGAGAAGCTATTGAACACGACTACACCTTCGAGGGTGAAAAAATCAAAAAGAAAACGACGGGTCCAGACGGCGAAGTTCGGGTATATCTCGGTGGGGTAGAATACGTAGATGGAGTAGCAGAAGCCTATCATCACGGCGACGGAAGAGTCGTCTTGAATAACGGTACTAGATTCCAGTTTAAGATTGCGGATCATTTGGGGAATACCGTTGTACTTTTTGAAGATAAAGATGGGGATGATGTGATTAACTCTACGGCAACTGATCCTGAGATAGCGGAGGTGTTACAAAGAAATCTTTATTATCCTTTTGGATTAGGACTGGAAGGAGAATGGGCGGATGAGACTGCTCCGGAGATGAAGTATTTGTACAATGG
>JBCCJE010000616.1:0-4135 GCA_039027925.1 Bacteroidota bacterium | reverse complement strand
CCCGCCCGAATCGGATTTTTATGAATATAATCTAATTTTTGCTGGATAAACTTAACCGATTCCAACAGCATTGGATGGTTATCACTTTGCCAAAACTGATGCTCATAACTTCTTCGATTTTTTCGAGCAAAATAACTAAACAAATACATCAACCAACTTCTTCTACTTTCCTTCGTATTTTCAGCAATATCATTCATAATGATCTTAGCAGTATAAGATTTAAAGTCGCGAATAATTTGGGAAAGTTTTTTCTTGCCATCCGTACTTGCTACCAAATGAATGTGATTGGACATGATAACATAGCCATGTATTCGAAGTCCTTTGTGTGCTCGACAATACTGTAAATTCTCAATGATGATGTCTCTATATTTTTTTCTAGTAAAAACATCAATCCAACCGACGGTGGTCATGGTTAAGAAATTGATTCCTTTTTGGTTGAGGATTTTGTAACGGTGACTCATGGTATGTTTTTTAGAGAAAGAAAAAATGTTCAGTTCGCGCCAATGCTCCAGCATTGGTGTGTACATTTACAAGCCTCTGGCTTGAACAAAATAGAAGCCAGAGGCTTCAGATAGACACACCAATGCTGGAGCATTGGCGCGAACTGGCGCGAACTAGCTCCTCCGCAAATCCAACGTATGCGGAAAATCTGGACTCGTCGGGATTTGCTTCACCTCGATTTTTTCATTTACATTTTCATTGATGACCACGTAATTCTTTTGGGGAATGTTGCTGTCCACCTGCGATTGGATGGGACTTAAATTTTTAGGATTGTGGTTAAACTCCCAAAATCGGGTAGTTCGTCTGCTTTCTGCTTCGAGACTATTGACGGGAAAAGTATCATAATTCCTTCCGCCCGGATGCGCTACGTGGTAAGTACATCCTCCAATGGATCTTTCGTTCCAAGTGTCGTAAATATCAAAAACCAATGGCGTGTTAACTCCAATGGTAGGATGAAGTGCCGAGTGAGGGGCCCACGCCTTGTAGCGAACCGACGCCACGTACTTCCCGTTGTATGCTGTTTTTACTAGAGGAACTTGAATAGAATTACAGAGTACGAAGTACCGCTCGGGATTAAAATCTTCCACTAAAACTTCCAATCTTTCTACCGAAGAATCTACGTAGCGGGCAGTACCCGAGCTCGACATTTCCTCTCCTAAAACAATCCACGGTTCTATTCCCGCACGGAGCGTAAGATTTATTCCCTTCACATTCACCGATCCATAAATCGGAAATCTAAACTCCAAAAATACCTTTAACCACGATGCGTCGAACGGGATTTCTTGATTTCGTAAGTATGCTACTACTTCGTTCATGTCCTCCTTGACGAAATGGTGGAGCATGAATTTATCATGCAGGTCAGTGCCCCAATGGATGAGTTTATTCTTGTACGGTGTTTTCCAGAAGGCAGCAAACAAAGAACGAATCAAAAGCAATTGTACTAAGCACATGTCCTTATGCGGCGGCATCTCAAAACCCCTTAATTCTAAAATGCCCAATCGTCCCGACATGGAATCGGGGCTGTACAATTTATCAATACAAAATTCTGCTCGGTGGGTATTTCCAGTCAAGTCCGTCAATAGATTTCTAAAAATTCTATCTACGAGCCAGTAGGGTGGGGGGGAGTGTCTTTCTAATTCTTGAAAAGCAATTGCTAACTCATACAAAATATCAGGTCGGCCTTCATCTACCCTCGGTGCTTGACTAGTTGGGCCGATAAAGGTAGAGGAAAATAGGTAAGACAGTCCTGGATGATTTTGCCAAAAGTTAAGCATGGATCGAAGTACATCGGGTCGGCGAAGTAGTGGACTTTCGGCGGGTGTTTTTCCGCCTAGCGTAATGTGATTTCCACCCCCCGAACCCGTATGCTTCCCATCGAGCATAAACTTATTCGTGCCGAGTCCTACCTTTTCGGCAGCATCAAAAAGAACATCGTAATTATGATTGATTTCAGCCCACGAAGTAGCGGGATGCACATTAACCTCGATAACACCGGGGTCAGGAGCCACTACTAATTTTTCAATATCATCGTGACTCGGCGGCTGGTATCCTTCGATGACAACTGGAATGTCTAAATCCTCAGAGGTCTGTTCGATAGCTTGCAAAAGATGAACAAAATGCGCCATCTCCACCGTAGGAGGAAGAAACAAATGTAAGTTACCATTGATGACTTGGGCGCAGAGGGCTGTTTTGAAAATGGACGCTGCAATCGCATTTTCCATTTCGTCATTTTCTACTAAAACATCAGCATCGGGCAGATCAATTTTCGTTTCAAATCTATTGGCGGGTACTACGATGTCTTCTACTTTTTTGGGTTGCAATTTCAAGCGATCCAAAGGCAATCGAAGCCCGATTTGAGAATTACCGGGAATAAGAAATAAATGATTGCGCTCAAATTCCCAGATACAACTTTGCCAATGATTTAGATTTACATTCCATTGTAAAGGCAATACAAAACCAGTCGGGGAGTCCATTCCATTTTTCAATAAATCCACTAGGGTCTTTCGCGCCATGCTCGCCTTTTCGGTATCTTTTTCCTGATCGAAATTGACGGGCAGGTTCAATTCTTCCCAAAGGTAGTAGTACCGATCCTCGTAGGCGGGGCGCACTACTTTTTCGGGAAGATTTAGTTTTTCGGCAAGTTTGTAAATGTATTGTTTGACATTTTTATTTTTGGTATTTCCCTCTTCGTTTGGATTAGCTATCAAGGACGGATTTTTCCAAAGTGGTTGTTGATCTTTTCTCCAATAAATAGCGTACTGCCATCGAGGTACGGGCTCTCCGGGATACCATTTTCCCTGACCAAAGTGGATAAAACCATTTTTTCCAAAAGCGGCTTTTAGAGATAAGGTCAGATCAAATGCCATTTTCCTCTTGTCCATTCCGTCGGCCGAGGAGTTCCATTGTTCCGATTCCATATCCTTAGCGGAGACAAAAGTGGGTTCTCCTCCCATCGTCAATTTTGCGTCGTGTGCTTGGAGGATTTGATCTACTCGCTGTCCGAGCGATTGGATATTTTTTAGTTGAGCCTCGGTGTAGGGTTTGGTCACTCTCGGAGACTCGTAGATGCGTTCTACTCTGTTGCTAAAATCAAAGACGACTTCCGTTGGTTCGGTAGCTCCCGTGATGGGCGCAGCACTCGAATAATGAGGGGTACACGCCAAAGGGATATGCCCTTCACTCGCAAATAATCCACTCGTAGCATCCAATCCGATCCACCCTGCTCCAGGGATGTAAACTTCGGCCCAAGCGTGCAAATCCGTAAAATCTTCCTCTGGCCCCGAAGGCCCATCAATCGCTTTGACATCGGAGGTCAGTTGTACCAAATAGCCCGAAACGAATCTAGCGGCCAAACCAAAATGCCGAAGCAACTGCACCATCAACCAAGCGGAATCTCTACAAGAACCCAGTTGTTTTTCCAGCGTCTCTTCGCAGGTTTGTACCCCCGCTTCCATCCGAATGGTGTAATTGATTTTTTCAAAAATGTATTGATTGACGGCTACCAAAAAGTCAACGGTATTTCGCCCCTTGTACTGTTGGCAGGCTCGCAAACACTCCGAGAGCAAGGGACCGGATTCATTAATTTCGAGATAAGGTTGCAGTTCTTTTTTTAAAATATCAGAATAGGCAAATGGAAATTTTTCGGCATACTCCTCTAAGAAAAAGTCAAAGGGATTGATCGAAACCATCTCGGCGATGACCTCCACGTCAATGGTCAATTTTTCCACCAGGTCGGGGAAAACCAATCGAGCTTGGTAGTTGCCAAAGGGGTCTTGCATCCAATTGATAAAATGATTTTGGGGATGAATTTTTAGGGCGTATCCCAATATTTTGGTTCGGGAATGCGGGGCAGGTCGAAGCCTCAATACCTGTGGCCAAAGTTTGATGGCACGATCATAAGTATAGCTGGTTTGATGTCGAATGGCTACGTGGATTCCCATAATTTAATTTTTAAAATGATTGATGCTTTAACAAAAACAACCTACGAAGTGTAAGTAATAAAAATGAAAATACAGTTGGAAATATTTGGAAAAGGGTACGCTTGGTTTTTTAGAATCTTACCTACTTTAGTTGTATCAGGTTATTTAGCACATTTCTTTCGGCAATTCAGATATGCCAAATCTCGAAGATTTGG
>JBCCJE010000615.1:0-4137 GCA_039027925.1 Bacteroidota bacterium | reverse complement strand
TAACCCTTAAATCCCCTTGCAGGGGACTTTACGGAAGGATTTCCTGACTGGATAATTTGGTTTATCATAATTTAATACTTTACTGTATGCACACCATTAATTTTTTGGCACATCGCTAAAGTCCCCTGCAAGGGGATTTAGGGGTTTTGTGTCTAGGGATTTTCATAATTTATATTTCAATGGTTTCGGTAACTCTAATCATTTAAAAATAAAACTATAACTCAAAGAAACTACTGGCGAACTAAAAATAGATAACTGATATGCCCCCAAAGGATTATCGCCAAAAATTAAACCGTAGCGACCATCAGCTAATCCACCGTAATACCGATTGAAAGCATTTTTTCTTCCGTACACATTATATACAGTAAGAATCCAATCTCCCTTCCAACGCTTTTCTTTCTTAGTCGTAATGTTATGAATGCGCCAAGAAATATCTAGGCGGTGAAAATCAGGCAACCTTGAATTATTACGTTCCAGAAAAACGGGCACGTCAATATTGTTGACTGTGACGATGGCATTAGCCGTCGTAAATGGTCTTCCCGTTTGATACGTAAAGCTGAAACTGAATGTATTGAAATCGTTGGCTTTACAATTGATTGTACCATTGAAAACGTGAGGACGATCGAAGTCAGAAGCAAACCATTGATTATTATTGATTCGATTTCGGAGTTGTTGCGCTTGGTATCTTCGAGTGCTTCTCGACCACGTATAATTAGCCCAACCATTCCATTTACCTTCAGGTTTTTCAAAATTGAATTCTATTCCGTAGTTGCGTGCCTTGCCTTGCAGGACATCTCTTTCTATAAATCTTTGTAAGAAAAAATCGGCACCAGCTTTGTAATCTAATACATTTTCGATGTGGCGAAAATAGCCTTCGATGCTAGTTGTAAATTTATTGTTATTTAAATTTTGAAAATAGCCAATACTGTAAGTTTGTCCAACTTGAGGTTGGATATATCGGTCTGCGGTTTTCCAACGAGAAGTGGGGATAGGGGTGGTGCTGTTATAGATGTTTTGTAAAAACTGACGTGTCAATGCGTAGCTTGCTTTGAATGATCCTTGCGGAGAAATTTTCCAACGTAGTCCTAGGCGTGGTTCGAGTCCTCCGTAGGTTTTGACAATATCTCCTTTCCCGAATGCTTGAGAACTAAGCAGGTCGTTACGTTCTTCGTCCGCATAAATAGCTTCTTCAAAAGTACCCAGTAGCATAAAATGAGTATAGCGCAATCCTGCGGAAATCGCAATTTTATCACTAGGATTATAGTCTGTATGAAAATAGATGGAAGCCTCCAGACTTTGCTCTCTTGATAATTCACGTGGCTCAATACTTTCTACACCTCCAGGATTTATACTTCCCGGTGAAAGTTGGAGATACCCTAGCTCTGTACCTACAATTCCATCCCATTGCTCGTTGATTTTTTTAGAAAATTCCGCTTGTAAAATTTTGCTGTTGATGCGAGACTGAAATTCAATCTTATTGTCTGAATCGAGTTGGGGAAATAAGATGTTAGGTCGGTAATCACTATTAACTAGGGTCGTTCGAAGAAAAGCCTCATCACTAAAAGTATGTAGCCAATTGAGCGTTCCATTTAGCGTGGAGTACACGTACTGATTACTTTCGGCGGCGATACTATTGATTTTGGAAGTGATGTCTAATTCGTAAAAATCATAACTAGAAAATCCTGTAAAGGAGATTTGATTTTTTGAGTTAGGTCGAAATCGAACTTTGAAAGTTGCGTCCCAAAAGTTCGCCTTAGTATTTTTTAGTCGGTCAATGGTGGAAAAAAGGAAATCGTTGAATCCCACACGAGTCATCAATAGCACATCTAATTTATTTTTAATGATAGGGGCTTCAATGCCTAGCTTGCTCGAAACTAATCCAATGCCGCCCGTCAGCGTTAAGGATTCTGCGTTAGGATTTTTATTTTTTATATCTATCACGGAAGCGATGCGTCCTCCAAATTTGGCAGGTACGTTAGACTTATAAATATTGACTTCACCGATAGCGTCGGGTGTGAATACTGAAAATAACCCAAAGAGATGGGTTGGATTGAAAATGGGTGCATAATCCAACAATACTAAATTTTGGTCGAGTGATCCTCCTCTGATCGAAAGCCCGTTGCTGGCTTCGCCCGCCGAACCAACTCCTGGGAGTAAGGTCAAGCTTTTGAGTACGTCCGTTTCACCCATCGAAGTAGGGAGCGTTTTTATTTTTAAAGCGGAGAGTCGTTGTACGCCCATGATGGTGCGATCTACATTTTGCTGATTATTTTGCCCTTTGACTACGATGTTTTCTAATTGGTAGCCTTGCTGATTTAAGATGATAGTAATGTCTTTTTTATTTGGAAATAAAAAAGAACTCGTGTCTGATTGGTAGCCAATCGAAGAGACAATGAGTTGATAATTTCCTTTTTGTAAATCAATTGTTATGATTCCATCTTCATTGGAAGTACCTCCACATTCGCAGGGAGAAAGTATAGCGTTGGCAAATTCGATAGGTTGGTCTTGCTGATCCTTGATACTCAACTGCAAAGGATAAGTTTGCGCTAAGGTAGTATCAACTACTAAAGCTGCCACACAACAAATCAAAAGGATAATTCGGTACTTCATTGCCAGCCTTCGGGTTTGATGGAAGTTCTAAATCGAGTTTCCTCGCAGGGATAATAGTTGGGGCAAAAATCACAATCTTCGAGGATGACACTTTGGTCGGGAGTCAGGGGATTTTCAGTAATATTCTCCCTTTCAATATAAAGGCTTTTAGTTGCCACAGAACCAGCCGTAAACTGACCTAAAATAGGTGCTTCCGAATCATCGGGATTAAATAAATTTCCCAATAAACCAGCAGGTGGAGGGGCATTGAGACCACCGCCTTCGTTGGTGATGCTGGCAATGGATTTAAAATAATTGTAGGCAGATACACTCAAAGACAATTGTTGAACCTGTACTAAAATATCTTCCTTTCGGAAAAATTTTAAAGTTGTAATTTCTTTGTTAGTTACTGTAGTCCCATTAATTAATCTGTCATCTTGGATTTGTAAAGAAGTGCTGTGTCGAATTTGCCAACACATCGTATCACACAGATAACTAAAAAAAGGAGGTGCACCGTCGAAAGGGGTACATCTGTCATTTCGGTAATGTCCTCTTTCACAAGTCAAACACACATGGAGTGGCTCGAAAGACCTCGATATCCATAGATAATAATTTTCTTCATCGGCAGGATCAGTCCAATCTATAAACACTTTGTGGCCAGGTACAAACTTATCTCGGTCTTGATCAAATACGACCTCAGGAGAATAGGTAGCGGTCACTTGGTCAATCGGTACAGAAGATTTGACGGTCTCCACCGACGATTGGATAGATGTACCATCAGCGAGTTGAATTTTTAAAAGCCAACGCTCATTTTTTTTTACAAAAAAATCATAAGTTGGCGCGTAAGTTCCTTGTCCATTTTCATTCAGCGTAATAAGTTCGCCAGAGTCCATATTTTCAAAATGGACGACTGCCTCAGATATTGGTCGGAGTCGAAAACGATCATTATCAATTTCTGATTGTTGAATCGTAACGATGGAAGTTCCTGGTTCACTCAAAGCAAAAGCATCAACGAATATCAGCCCATCTTTAAAATTAAATTCAGGTTCAACGGGATCAACGCAACTGGAGTACAACCACAGCAATCCCAATACGAGTAAATAAATGTGTTTTTTCAAATTAAAGTAGATTAGAAATAGTTCGATAATTGATTATGATAGTTGATGGTTCTTTTGTCTTAAGCTTTCTTTTAACATTAATTACTTGGAATATTCGGGGTAGAATGATATACCTGCTTTCAAAATAACACCGAAAGCAAAGCTAAGTCGGTAATTTCTTCAATGAAAAAAGGTGTCGTCCCTCTGGGACTTTCGGCTAATGTTTACATTTTTTCTCTACCTATATTTTGTCCCTCTGGGACTTTTGAGAAACGGAAGTCCCAGAGGGACAAAATATGGGTAGGAAATAACAATTCATTTACAATTTGTTTAAGTCCCAGAGGGACGGCACATTTCTACATGATAAATTTACTGCCCAAGAAATGTAATTCACTAATGTCCCAATTCTTGCCACTTTAATTTATACCCGAGAATTGCTCCGATAAATCGG